>JANONM010000092.1:0-4696 GCA_031420855.1 Hyphomicrobiales bacterium | reverse complement strand
GGTGATTGCCGACCATTTGCGGGCCACGTCTTTCCTGATTGCAGATGGGGTTCTGCCCTCCAATGAAGGGCGTGGCTATGTGCTGCGCCGCATCATGCGCCGCGCCATGCGCCATGCCGAACTGCTGGGCATGAAAAAACCGCTGATGCACCAGCTGGTGCCAACCCTGGTCAAGGAAATGGGGGGATCTTATCCAGAGTTGGTGCGGGCGCAAGCCTTGATTGCAGAAACCCAATTGCTGGAAGAAACCCGTTTCCGCAAGACCTTGGAGCGCGGACTTAAACTGTTGGACGAGGAATCCGCAGGCCTCAATTCGGGCGACGTCTTTCACGGCGAGACCGCCTTCAAACTATATGACACCTATGGTTTTCCCCTCGATCTGACACAAGACGCCCTGAAATCGCGCGGCGTTACGGTTGATCTTGCAGCCTTTGACAAATCCATGGCAACCCAGCGTGAAGACGCAAGGCGGGCCTGGAAAGGTTCGGGCGATGCAACGATGGAAACCATCTGGTTTGACCTCAGGGAAAAGCACGGTGCCACGGAATTTCTCGGCTACGACACGGAGCAGGCAGAGGGACTGGTACAGGCAATTGTTGTAAAAGGCATGCTAGTCACAGAACTTGGTGTCGGTGCCGAAGGACAAATCACTGTCAACCAAACGCCGTTTTATGCGGAGTCGGGGGGCCAGACGGGAGACCATGGCCTCATTATAATGGCGGATGGCAGCCGCTTTCGCGTGACGGATACGGTAAAGCGCCTTGGCGATGTTATTGTTCACGTCGGCATCGTTGAACAGGGCAGCATTCGCAGCGGTGAAGCTTGCACACTGTCGGTTGATGCCACACGGCGCGGCGGCAATCGCAAACACCATTCAGCGACACATTTGCTGCATGAAGCGCTTCGTAAACAACTGGGTTCCCATGTGGCGCAAAAAGGTTCGATGGTGCAGCCTGATCGCCTGCGCTTTGACTTTTCCCACACCAAGCCCATGACGGCAGAAGACATGATGGCGGTTGAAACCATGGCCAATCGCTTTGTGCTGCAAAATGACAAAGTCAACACACGATTGATGAGCGTGGACGATGCCATTGCTGAAGGTGCCATGGCACTGTTTGGCGAAAAATATGGCGATGAAGTGCGCGTGGTCTCCATGGGACGTAATGGGGGACGCAACGGGGCTGATGCAGATCGGCCGATTTATTCCCTCGAACTTTGTGGTGGCACCCATGTCAATCGCACGGGCGACATTGGCTTGATCAAGGTCATCTCGGAAGCAGCTGTTGCGGCTGGTGTGCGGCGCATGGAGGCTTTGGCCGGTGAAGCAGCGCGGGCCTATCTTGATGAGCAGGATCGCCGGGTTTCTGCGGCCGCTGCGGCATTGAAAGTGCCGCCTTCCCAGGTTGTCGAACGCATTGAAGCCTTGCTGGATGAACGCAAAAAGCTGGAGAAGGAATTGCGCGAAGCCAAGAAGGCGCTTGCCTTGGGCGGCGCTGGTCCGGATGAGATGCCGGTTGAAACGATGGCCGGTGTGGCTTTCCAGGGTCGTGTATTGCAGGGTCTGGCGCCTCAGGATTTGAAGCCGCTGGTCATGGATAGTTTGAAAAAACTCGGCTCCGGTGTGGTGGCGATGGTGGCGGTTTCCGAAGACGGCAAGGCTGCCGTTGTCACCGCTGTTTCGGCAGATTTGCAAAGCCGGTTTGATGCCGTGGCTTTGGTGCGACTGGCCGCGCTTGCCGTGGGTGGCAAGGGTGGCGGCGGCAAAGCCGACATTGCCCAAGCCGGCGGACCCGATGGGGCCAAGGCAGCGGATGCCATTGCCGCTGTGCGGGACGCGCTAAAGCACCGGGCGGTCAGTTAAATCCAAAAATTACGTCATTCCAAACGCGAGTGTAGCGTAGCGGAACGAGTGATTTGGAACCTCGCTTTACCCGACAAAAGCGGGGTTCCAAATCGCTTACTTCGCTGCGCTGCGTGTGCGTTTGGAATGACGAATGCAAAACTGTGATCCACTTCAATTGACCGCCCGATGCTCTAACTTTCCCCTTGATTTGAGATGGTAGGCGGCGTTCAGATGCCCCCTCGTCACGCCCCCTTCCGCATGCTATTGCACCGCACAAATCAGCGAGCAACAACCATGGCGAAAATCCCGACCCGCACCGAAACCGACACCTTCGGCCCCATCGACGTTGATGCTTCCAAATATTGGGGTGCCCAGGCCCAGCGCTCATTGCAGAATTTCAAGATCGGCTGGGAAAAACAACCCCTGCCCGTGGTCCGCGCCCTTGGCATTGTCAAACGTGCGGCTGCTGAAGCCAATATGGCTTTGGGCAAACTCGACGCCAAGTTGGGCGAAGTGATCGTCCGGGCATCACAGGAAGTCATCGAGGGAAAGCTTGACGAGCATTTCCCGCTCGTCGTCTGGCAAACCGGCTCCGGCACCCAATCCAACATGAATGCCAATGAAGTCATCTCCAACCGTGCCATTGAAATGTTGGGCGGCAAAATGGGATCGAAGAAACCTGTTCACCCCAATGACCATGTGAACATGTCGCAATCTTCCAACGACACATTCCCGACGGCCATGCATATTGCTTGCGTCGAGGAAATCCACCACCGCTTGCTGCCCGCCCTGCAACAATTCCGCAACGCCCTGAACGACAAGGCAGAGGCCTGGAAGCATATTATCAAAATCGGTCGCACCCACACCCAGGATGCAACGCCAGTCACCCTGGGTCAGGAATTCTCCGGTTATACCCAACAAATTGACAATGGTATCAGGCGCATAGAGCAAACTCTTGCCGATTTGATGCAACTTGCGCAAGGTGGCACTGCAGTAGGCACAGGGCTTGCCGCTCCCATCGGCTTTGCCGAACTGGTGGCCGAAAAAATCGCCGCCATCACCCATCTCAAATTCACCTCAGCCCCCAATAAATTTGAAGCCCTCGCCGCCCACGACGCCATGGTGATGACCCACGGCGCCATCACATCCGTGGCCATGAGCTGCTTTAAAATTGCCAACGACATTCGGTTTCTGGGTTCCGGCCCCCGCTCCGGATTGGGCGAGCTTTCACTGCCGGAAAACGAACCCGGATCTTCCATCATGCCGGGCAAAGTCAATCCCACCCAGTCCGAAGCCCTCACACAAGTCGCCGTGCAAATCCACGGTAACAACGCCGCCATGAGTTTTGCAGGTTCCCAAGGTCATTTTGAATTGAATGTCTATAACCCCGTCATGGCCTACAACTTCCTGCAGTCGGTTCGCCTGCTCGCCGATGCCACCGTCTCGTTCACGGAAAACTGCGTGGTGGGCATCGAGCCCCGCCTTGATAACATCGCCAAGGGCCTTGCCAACTCCCTGATGCTGGTAACACCTTTGAAAGAAAAATATGGCTATGACCGGGCTGCCAGGATTGCCAAAACCGCCCATAAAAACGGAACTACTTTGCGCGAAGAAGCCATCAAGGACGGCATACCTGCCGACGATTTCGACGCCATTGTCAGACCCGAAAACATGTTAGGCCCTTCATGAAACCGCTGCACCTGCTCATTGCTGCCATTGTTATTGTCCTTGTGCCGCTGTTCTATCTCATCGGCAATCCCTTGCGGAGTTTCGGTGACAGTGAGCCTGTGAGTTTTCGTGGCCAGTCAGTCCGCGTCCTCGAAGCCAACCAGGGAACGGTGATCATTCCCACACCCGCAGACATCAAGAAAGGTGCCTTGCTGCAAAGCAATTGGAATGCGGTTTTCGTCGAAGAGTTGACGGCCTTCAAACTCGCTGATTCTAAGGGACTGGAAATGGCCATCGATAAAATCGATACGCGTGTATCCGAATGCGCCAAGGATCCGGCCAAACCCACCCGCGCCCCGTTGGAAAATCAAATTGCCTGCGCCGCCGATGAATTTGCGCGTTATGGCAAGCCCGACAAGACGGCCCTGTTCATGGACCCTGAATCCAAACTTATTGCTTTTGGCGATGCTGCGGGCAGCTTCAACAAGGTCTTCCATGATGGCTGGTTTGCCACCTATCATGCGCCGCCGATGACCCGCGGCGACCAGAAGCGTTTGGCCTGTCAGGCCGGTCTGTTGCTGGATTTCCTGTTCAACAAGGACAGGCAGCCCCCCGCAACCTGCGCCAAGCCAAAATAGCCATGGCCGAGATTGTCAATCTCCGCCGTGCAAGGAAGAACCTGGCCCGCGCCGAAAACGCAAAACAAGCCGATGCCAACCGCATCAAATTTGGCCGCAGCAAAGCCGAGAAGAATTTGGCGAAGATCGAAGACAAGAACGCCGAAAAATTTCTTGATGGGCATAAACGCGACCCATGACAAACGCTGTATCTTCGCAGACTATGACTTGCTGCCAAAGGGACCTCATCCGCCCCCTTGGGGCACCTTCTCCACGAAGGCGTGGAGAAGGGACATTATTTGAAAGTTGTCCCTTCCCCACGCCTTCGTGGAGAAGGTGGCGCAACGCGCCGGATGAGGTCCCTTTGGCAGCAAGCGAAGGCCCATCCACCTTGCCATGAAAAGCCTCACCAAGCGCTCCCTGACCATTGCCGGTCATCGCACGTCGATTTCGCTTGAAGCGGAGTTCTGGATAGCCCTCGGCGAGGTTGCCAAAACCCAAAACAAAAGTCTGGCCGCCCTTGTGGGTGAGATTGATCAATCCCGGCAAGGTCGAAACCTGTCGTCAG
>JANONM010000091.1:0-4268 GCA_031420855.1 Hyphomicrobiales bacterium | reverse complement strand
CGGCCCTTGACGGCCAGGCCGACCAATCCGGCGGCGAAGGCCTTGTCGTCATAGCCCTGCTTCCATACATACCTGACACCTGCCGCGCCAAGTCCTTCTGGCGGGTGGAAAAGCGGTGCAATGACGCCCGTTGGCGGATCGCGGCCAACCCTGAACCAGGCCCAAACATAAAACAGGCCCACTGCAAGCGTTGTCAGCACAAGGCTGAAAAAACCCAGATTGTCCTTCACCCAATCGCGCTGAACATCCGCAGCCCTTGGCGGCAATACGATTCCCTTCTGCCAGGCAAGGGCAATGGTGAAGCCTTCATTGGCATTCAAGCGCCCGGTTGTCCGTGCACTAAAACGGTTGCCTGAATTCTGCAAAAGTTCGCCCACTCCGGTATTTTCACCCTGCCGCCCGACATAGAGGCTGCTGCGCTCCGGCTTTATATCAGCACCACCAGGCAGACGCACAATGACTGTCGCCTGCTCAATCGGGAAGCTCCAACCATTGCCGGTGACATTCCAATACAGTTCGTCATAGGAGTCGAAAAAACCAATCTGGCGGCTGGTCTGGTAGATGATTTTATATGTGTGTTCACCGGGGTTCAGCAGAACATCTTTTGAACCGATGCGGATGCGCATTCCGTTGGCAATGCTTTCGGTTGCATAAGGTTCGTCACTGCCATTCCGCTGCACGCGCAAAACATCGAAACCCACACGGGTGCGCGTACCGTTCTTGGTGTTGTAGGTGATAGGAAAATCCCTGAGAATGCCACGCCGTATCTCGCGCATTTCAGATCGTATGGTGATGGTTTCCCGCACTTCGAGCCTGCCATCAGCATCGACAGTCACATCGCTGATGAAAGACCGGATCACTTCCTCGGCTTGAACCGGAAGCGCTGCCAGAAGCAACAGTACCCAAACAGCAATGGCAGTACGAACCCGTGTCATGGCGTCAACGCGCCTTGAAATCAACCTGGGGAACTTCGCGTTGGGCCGCGTCGCCGATCTCGAAAAATTCCGATTTCATGAAACGGAAAAAATTGGCGACGACGTTGCTGGGAAAACTTTCAATCATCGTGTTGAGGTTGCGTACCGCGCCATTGTAATAGCGGCGCGACAACTGGATTTCATCTTCAATGCCTGAAAGCTTGTCCTGCAAGTCACGGAAATTGGCATCAGCCTTCAACTCGGGATAGGCTTCAGCGATGGCGAAAAGGCGGCCCAAGGCCTGCGACATGGCTTGCCCGACGGCTGATTGTTCGTTGACACTGCCACCTGCGATTGATTTTGCCCGCAGCTCGGCAATATCACGAAACAATTTATCTTCGTGGGTGGCGTAGCCTTTGACGGTTTCAACGAGATTTGGAATGAGATCAGCGCGGCGCTTAAGCTGCACGTCAATGCCACTCCAGCCTTCGGCAACCAGGTTTTTGTTGCTGACAAGCGCGTTGTAGATATAGATGAGATACGCCGCAAACGCGACGACAAGCCCAAGAAAACCATAGCCAAATGTCATTTGTGCCTCCTCGCATCAACACCCGCATTATCGTGGTTACAATTGAGCCGCGCAAGGACAAAGCGCGGACACCATTTGTGAAGGCAATTGACTGGCAAGGCGTTAAGACGCAAAATTGTGCAATGAACGAGAACCATCCATGAGCAACAGCGCTTCACTTCCGCATTTTGAAGGTCCGGATGGACAGGAAGATATGCCCTATCTTCTAACACCGGGACCACTCACCACATCGCGTACTGTCAAACTTGCTGCCCTCGCAGACTGGGGATCGCGGGATGTGGAATTTCGAAATCTGGTCCGGGAAATCCGGGACGGTTTAAAGCGTCTGGCTCATTGTGATGAGGGTTTTGAATGCGTGATCATGCAGGGCTCGGGGACTTTTGCCATTGAGGCCGCATTGGGAAGTTTCTGTCCCGCCAAGCGGAAAAAAACCCTGGTGGTTGCCAATGGTGCCTATGGCGACAGGGCCGCACAAATTCTGGAACGGATTGGTCGGCCACTTGTCAAAATCGACAAGGGCGATTCAAAAACGCCCACCGCAAGTGAAGTGGCAGCGGCGCTTGATGGTGATCGCAATATCAGCCATGTCTGGATCATCCATTGCGAAACCACGTCGGGCATCGTCAACCCGATTGCCGAAATCGCCCGCGAAGTGAAAAGTCGGGGCCGTGTTTTCATGGTTGATGCCATGTCTTCATTTGGTGCATTGCCGTTGAACATGGTTGAAGACAGCATCGACATAATGGTTGCTTCGTCAAACAAATGCATCGAGGGTATTCCAGGTTTTTCTTATGTGATTTGCAAGAAGGAACATTTGGTGCAAGCAGAAGGCCAGAGCCATTCGATCGTGCTGGATCTATTTGAACAATGGAAAGGCCTCGAAGCCAATGGCCAGTTTCGCTTCACGCCACCGACGCATGCACTTGTGGCATTTCGTCAGGCGATGCGGGAACTTGAGGAAGAAGGTGGCGTGGCGGCGCGAGGTGCTCGCTATCAGCGCAATGCCGATGTGTTGCTGACACGTTTGCGGGCCATGGGATTTGTTCCCCTGCTCAACGACAATGAAATGGGGCCGATCATCCAGACCATTCTTTCGCCTGCCGATGCAAAGTTTGATTTTGAAAGATTCTACAATGGATTGCGCGAACGGGGCTTTGCCATCTATCCCGGAAAACTCACCAAACGTCCCAGCTTCCGCATCGGCACCATTGGCCAACTCAATGAAAAAGTCATGATGCAGGTTGTTGTCGCTATTGAGCAAGTGATGAATGAAATGTATGTGCGGGATTTTGCACCGGCCAAAAAATGAAACCTGTTGCTGTTGACGTAAATGGTCGTCGTTATCTTTGGCCGCAATCGCCACTGGTTGTGATCTGCTGCGACGGAAGTGAACCAGACTACATGGAAATCGCCATGCAGCAGGGACACATGCCTTGCCTTCAGCGCATCATTGCCAAAGGTGAAAATCTGCGCGGGCTTTCGGCCATGCCCAGCTTCACCAATCCCAATAATCTGTCCATCGTCACAGGCCAACCGCCCGTGGTTCACGGCATCACGGGCAACTATCTGATTGATCCGGCGACGGGTCTTGAGACCATGATGAATGATCCAAAATGGCTGCGGGCCCCGACGATTTTTTCTGCATTCCAGAATGCCGGAGCCACTGTTTGCGTTGTCACGGCCAAAGACAAATTGCGCTTGCTGCTTAGTCATGGGTTGAATTTTGATGGCAGTGCCATCGCCTTTTCTTCAGAGAAGGCCGACAAGGCTACGGTGTCCGAAAATGGCATCGGCAATGTTCTTGATTTCGTGGGATTGCCATTGCCGGAAGTCTATTCTGCCGACCTGTCCGAATTTGTTTTTGCAGGGGGTGTCAAACTGCTGGCCGTGAAAAAACCCGACTTGATGTATCTGTCAACCACCGATTACATCCAGCATAAATATGCGCCGGGTTCCGAGGGGGCCACGCATTTTTATGCGATGATGGACGGTTATCTGGGGCAACTGGATGCGGCGGGTGCGACCATCGTCATCGTTGCAGACCATGGCATGAAAGACAAACATCTGGCTGATGGAACGCCTGATGTGATCTATCTGCAAGATGTGTTGGATGGCGCATTTGGCGTTGGGACGTGCCGCGTGATTTTGCCGATCACTGACCCCTATGTTGTGCATCATGGTGCCTTGGGATCTTACGCCACAGTTTATCTTGAAGGGATTTCACCTGACGATGTGGCGCGTGTCATTGCCAAACTTGACGGCATTGACGTGGTTTTCAACAAAACCGAAGGCTGCAAGAGGTTTGAATTGCCAACCGATCGTGTCGGTGATTTGATCGTGATTTCGGGCGGGCCAACATCGTCCAAAGTCATCGGTACGTCGCGGCACAAACATGACCTTTCGGGGCTTGATGCGCCGCTGCGTTCGCACGGCGGATTGAGTGAACAAGTGATCCCCGTCATCTGCAACCGAAAACTGACAGGACTGCACAGTCCATTGCGCAATTTCGATGCATTTTTCATGGGCTGCAACAACACGGAACATCCAGCATGAGCCGCACCAACATTCACGAAACCATGCGTATTGGCGGGAATAAAATCGACACTGAAAAACGCATCGAAGTACGCTATCCCTACACCAATGAAGTGATTGGCACAGTGCCTGCGGGAAGGGCCGAACATGCAGCTCAGGCCTTCGCCATCGCCGCAGCCTACCGGCCCAGACTGACACGCTATGAGCGCCAGCAAATCCTGTTTCGAACAGCC
>JANONM010000090.1:0-3989 GCA_031420855.1 Hyphomicrobiales bacterium | reverse complement strand
CCCACACCAAATTTGGCCCCAATGGCGGCTGGAAGTGCAAAACCCAGCGTGCCAAAGCCCACGGGATGCAGCCAGGTGCGGGGATTGTTGACGGGGAAGATTTCATTGGCGGCATAGGCTATCTGCGTCATGTCAGAGGCGATGACGGTTTCATCGGGCAAGCTGTCGCGGATCACCGACAGGACTTTGGCCAGGGATTGGCGCAAGGGGTCATCAGAGATCTGGGGTCTCTTGGCTTCTAACACCAAGGACCTCGTCTCTACATGTTCAGCAATGACACTGAGGGCAGGAGCCGCATCTCCCAGAATGGCAAGCCTCGCGGTATGGGGGCGGGCGAGAGAAGCCGGATCAATATCAACGCGGATGAGATTGCCATGGAGACGAAACGCGCCATTCCAGAAATCGGTTTCCGAGAGTTCGGTTCCCACGGCGAGAACGCAATCGGACTTTTGCAAAAGCCTTTGTGTTTCCGGTAGCCCCAATAAATATCCCCAGACCAGCGGATGATCGGCTGGCACCGTGCCCTTGCCAGCAGTGGTGGTGAGAATGGGGCACCCAAGTTTTGTCGCAATTTGCAAGGCAGCCTGACCTGCCGCCATGGCTCCACCACCCAGAATGATCATCGGATTTTTTGCAGCGTTTAACAATCCTGATGCAATGTGCAAAAGCTCCGTGTCCGCCCGTGGTCGCGCGGGCAAAGTCCGTGCGGTCCAGTTTTCGGTGGCGGGCCGGTTCAGGATATCAAGCGGTATTTCGATATAGGCGGGTCGTGGCCGGGCACTGGCGAAACCTGCAAAACTGCGGGCCAAAGCGTCCTGCAAATCATCGCCTGAATAAATCCGCGATGTATTTGCAGTGACGCTCGACGCGGCGCTGAACTGATTGACCATTTCATGCAAACGGCCCCGGCCCTGGGCGCTGTCACCAACATCAAGGGCAGTTGAAATCACCAGTACATTGCTGGAGTCCGACCAGGCCTGACCGAGGGGCGTGAGGATATTTGTAAGGCCTGGCCCGGTGATGGTGAAGCACACGCCGGGTTTGCCTGTCGCCCTGGCATAGCCATCGGCCATGAAGCCCGCACCTTGTTCATGGCGCGGCAAGACATGGCGGATTTTGCTGCGTGGCAGGGCCCGGTACATTTCAACATTGTGAACACCGGGGATGCCGAAGATGGTGTCAACACCATAGTCGGCCAACAGGCCGATGAGGGCTTCACCGATGGATAGGTCAGTCATTGGGCGGCAAATCTTTCAGGTGAAATCATTTTAAGATCAAGGCCAAAATCCAGCGTGCGCCCCGGAATTTGATGACCGAGCACAAGGGCCGCCGCTGCTTCTGAAAGGGCGGGGGAAGATTGAATGCCATAGCCGCCCTGGCCCACCAACCAGAAAAACCCCTCCGTATGCGGATCAAATCCCACAACCGGATTGCCGTCTCCCACAAAACTGCGAAGTCCGCCCCAGGAGTGTTCGAGACGCGCCACTTCAATCGTTGTAGCTTGCATCAAGCGGTCCACACCTTCGGCAATCGCCATGTCATCGGCATAGGCATCATGGGGTTCAACAGGCGTTTCATCGGCAGAGGACACCAGCAGTTTTCCACTTTGTGGTTTTGCATACCAGGTCTCGGCCAGGTCGGTCACCATGGGCCAGGTGTCAGATTGCATGGATGCAGGCAAGGGAATGACGCCAATGGAGCGGCGCTTTGGCACCAGCCCGACGGGACCAGCTCCGGCCATTTGGCCGACGACATCTCCCCAGGCACCTGCGGCATTGACCACGATCCCGGCGCTGATCTTGCTATCCGGCAGCGCTATGGTCCAAGAACCATTTTTGCGTTCCAGCGCCTGGACAGGACTATCAAGTGCAAGTACCACGCCGCCAGCCCTCGCCATTTTCAGATATCCACGATGGATCAGGTCAACATCAAGATCGCCTGTCGCGCCATCCTGGAAAATCCTCTGCGCATAACCTTCGCGCAAAATGGGAAAAACCTCACGCGCCCTGGCCTCGGACATTTCGCCGAGGCCTGAAGCTACAAGCAGGAATATCGCGGTATGGGCTTCCTGTCCTTCCGCTTCGAAAAACAATGAACCTCGCGGGGTAAATAATGGGGCTTCAGTGAAACCTGGCGGCGGCGACATGTAAAAAGCGCCGCTGGCCCGCGTCAATGCCAGCATGGCAGGCGGTCCATAATTGGGTTCGTAGGCCGAAGCGGAGCGGCCTGTCGTGTGATAACCAGCCCGTTCTTCCATCTCGAGAATGATGATGCGGCGCTTGCCAGCCAGCCGCGCAGCAATGGACGCGCCAGCGATACCCGCGCCAATGATGGCGATGTCATAGTGTTCCATGTATCCGACGATAAACCATGCGACCAGCCATTGCCAGTTTCCAGCGCGGCATCTTATGATAACATTCCGTCAACGATCTCAAACCTGGAATAAACCGATGCCCAATAATCAACCGCTGTCTGGTCTTGTCACTCCCCGCTTTGGTGGCATCGCCACGTTCTTCCGGTTGCCCCATGTTCCATTGGAACAGGCAGCTGGCGTGGATGTTGGCATTGTCGGTGTGCCGTGGGATGGGGGGACGACCAATCGTCCGGGTCCGCGCCATGGGCCGCGGCAAATGCGTGACCAGTCAGCCATGGTCAGGCGCATGCACCAAACCAGCCACATCGTGCCTTATGACCATCTGAATGTCGCCGACCTCGGTGACGCGCCGGTCAATCCCGCCAATCTCGATGATGCCTTGCAACGGGTGGAAGGGTTCTACCACAAGTTGGTGGCCGCTGGCATCAAGCCGCTGTCTGCCGGGGGGGATCATTTGTGCTCGCTGCCGATATTGCGGGCACTTGGCAAAAAGCAGCCCGTGGGCATGATCCATTTCGATGCCCACACGGATCTCTACGACAGTTATTTTGGCGGCTTCAAATACACCCATGGCACCCCTTTCCGCCGGGCCATTGAAGAAGGCGTGCTTGATCCCAAGCGCACCATCCAGATCGGCCTTCGCGGCTCGATGTATGATCTCGATGATTTTGCCTTTGGCGAAAAACATGGCGTGCGCCTGGTGCGTATTGAAGAAGCCATGGAAAAAGGCCCAGCGGTCATCATGGCCGAGGCACGGCAGATTGTGGGTGAGGGCGAGACCTATGTGAGTTTTGACATTGACATGCTTGATCCCGTCTATGCACCGGGCACGGGAACACCGGAAATTGGCGGCTTCACGACGTTTCAAGCCCAGCAGATGCTGCGCCTCATGAAGGGCGTCAATATCGTGGGGGCCGATGTGGTTGAAGTCTCGCCACCCTTTGACCCTTCGGGCATGACGGCCTATGCCGGGGTTGTCATGATGTTTGAAATTTTGTGTGTGATGGCAGAAAATATTGCGGGTTCTGGAAAGTCCTGATTGGAGTGCCTTTAAATCAGTCTGCGACAGACATCATCAGGCCAAAGGCCCCTTCGAGGCTCGCAAGAACTCGCCTCTCAGGGTGAGGGATCAACAATAATTCAACCTCACCCTGAGAGGCTGTGAGTTTTTTGGCTTTTCGGCCAGTGGGGTTTGTGTTATAATCATCCGTATACAGATTACATGGAGATGACAATGGGCCGCGACGGGTTGTTTGAATATCTTCCTGAAGTTGACAAGCCTGAACGGTCGTTGTCCGGACAGGGCGAGGCGCGGGTGTTGCGGCCTGAACGTCGCCAGATTGCCATGCGGGCTGTGGATCTCGGCGGGTTTTTGCCTGCTGACCACCGGGCGCGGCTGGTCTGGGCCTGGGTTGAGGCGCAGGATATCTCTGAACTTTATGCTGCGATCAAGGCGCGTGGCCAGGTTGCCGGGCGGGCGGCGATTGATCCGGCGATTTTGCTGGCGCTGTGGCTTTACGCCCTGATCGAAGGGGTGGGTTCGGCCCGCCAGATCGAGCGGCTGATGGAGCGCGATCTGGCCTATATGTGGCTGGCGGGCGATGTCGGGGTGAAC
>JANONM010000089.1:0-1842 GCA_031420855.1 Hyphomicrobiales bacterium | reverse complement strand
CATCAGGCTTGTTTTCAGTTGTGCTGAAGCCTGCTTCAGAAAAGGCTGTTGCAGCGATGCTGGATGGTCTCGAGCTTTTCAGCATGGGCTATTCATGGGGCGGGTTTGAAAGCCTTATCGTGCCGTTCAAACCGATCCGCAGTGCTGCACGTTGGCGGGCTGAGGGGCCTGCCTTGCGGCTTCACATCGGATTGGAGCACGCCGATGATTTGATCAGGGATTTGACAGCGGGGTTTCAACGTTTGGCAGCGGCTGGAAAATGAAGATATGCGAGGTTAAAGATTTGACCTTGTGCTTGCCCGAACATCGACCTTGAAAATCCGGCGTTCGTACCCATTTGCTGTGGCGAATGGAGTGACCATGAAAAAAATTGCCGCAGCCTTGCTCACCACGGTTTTGATGTTCGCTCCCGCCTTTGCCCAGGAGGCTGATGACCCGGAGCTGATTTTCAAGAAGACCACGGTGTGGAGGTTGCTTTCACCCGATGCAAAACTTGCGACCTACGTAATTGATGATCCTGGCGTGGAAGGTGTGGCTTGTTATTTCACGGTGCCGGAAGTGGGCGGTTGGTCGGGTTGGGCGGGCTTTGCTGACGAACGATCGGAAACATCGATATCCTGCCGTCAGACGGGTCCGATCACCATCAAGGCAAAATTCGAACAGGGCGAAGAAATTTATCGCCAGCGCCGGTCATTGTTCTTCAAGAAAATGCAGATCGTGCGGGGCTGTGACGTGAAACGAAATGTGTTGGTATATCTGGCCTACACGGACCGCCTGATTGAGGGATCACCACAGAATTCCAATTCGACTGTGCCGATGATGCCTTGGGGTGCGGCGACGGCGCCCAAGTGCGGGGAATTTGTGACGCCGTAGTTTGATACAAATTCGTCTGGTTTGATTTAACCGCCACCCTCAAAACCTTACTCGACTGTCAGGTGAACGGGCGGCGTGGCACAACTGTTGCAGCTTTTTGCAGTAATCATGCACCCGCGACCCATTCAAGCATCTGAAACGCCAGTTGTGGAAGGCACAGCAGGTCATATTGGCACAACCGGATTTCGCCTCCACACATTTGTATCCATGCGGGACCTGGTTAACGCCGCTGAGATGTGGCGTGAGCTGGACCGCACGACGTCGGCGGCCAATTGTTTTTTCCAGAGCTATGACTGGTGCAAAAACTGGCTGGAATACCATGGTGGAGATAGCCACCGCCCCATCATTCACATGGTTACGCAAGGTGGGCGGGCCGTGGCGATCCTGCCGATGATGCGGGTGAAGGCTTGGGGACCTGTGCATGTGCTGCGGCCACTTGGCGAACCGCATACGCAATATGCAGGTGTGTTGACACCGAATGGAAGCATTCCCACCGAAGCGTTGCAATTGCTGCGCCGGGCACTCCTGGATGTGAGCGGCATTGATACAATTGTCGTTCAATATTTGCCGCGCGGTTCGCCGTTGCAATTGATCCTTGGTCCGCAGAGTGAAGTTCAAACGATGGTCAATGAGGCTTCGCAGTTTGATCTCAGTGTCTTTGCGAATTCCAGCGATTTTGCCGCTTCCATGCCGGCACGGCGCAGGCAGGCCAAACGACGGGCTGTAGCGGCAATGCATGACGACGGCGAATTGCAGTTGAAAGTCATTTGGCCTGGCGAACCTGCCTTTGCAATTGCAGTAGGACAATGTCTGCATTGGAAGAAAGACTGGATCGCCCAGACTGGCCGGATGAATTCCGGCTTGGGCCTCAAAGGACACGAGGCTTTTCGGGCTTCCATCCCCGGCTCACTCGAGCTGACGGAACTGCTGCGGAACAACGGATGGCCGGATGGGCTGGCCGAGCTGGCG
>JANONM010000088.1:0-11699 GCA_031420855.1 Hyphomicrobiales bacterium | reverse complement strand
GCTCGACCTCAAGGACAAATATCCTGATGTGGAACTGCACCTGATTGGGCCGCTTCAAAGCAACAAGGCGGGTGATGCCGTGGCGCTTTTTGATGTCATTGAGACTGTTGATCGTGACAAGATCGCTGCTGCCTTGGCTGGGGAAATGAAAAGGCAGAACCGCCGGCCAAAGCTTCTCGTGCAGGTTAACACTGGTACGGAATGGCAAAAAGCCGGCGTTCATCCCCATGAACTGTCGGTCTTTTTGGATCGGTTACGAAACGTTCATGGTCTCGATGTTGAAGGTTTGATGTGTATCCCGCCAGTTAATGATTCGCCTGCGAAACATTTTGCCCAGTTGCGAGAACTGGCCAGTGCTGCGGGCTTGAAACTGCTTTCCATGGGCATGAGCAGCGATTTTGAGATTGCCATCGCCGAAGGCACTACCCATGTCAGGGTCGGTAGTGCGATTTTCGGCGAGCGTCCGGCAAACAACCCTGGGACGGCCAGATAACCAAACATAAATTGCCCCCGGACAGTCGCAAGAGCTTTTGCATTGTACCGGCTGACACAGCCACACAACCAGCCGTATGGCCAACGCCCGCCCGCGTCAAATGCCAGAAAATCGCGCTGCCTGCATTCCTGACACGCGGCCGTTGATTGTGGTCGGTTGGAAATACCACATCATAGGCCCCATCCTCGCGCCACAGGCTTTCATGGCCACGATCAAGTGGCAAAGTGACCGGGCGATTATACTGACCGGAAGTGGGGTCGTCACACCAGCCATCGGTGTTTCGCAGCGGACGCAAAACGCAGGTGCCAGCCATCCGGCGCAATCGGTCTGCCCTAAAATAACCCGGTTCCACCCGCCAGAAGCCGATTGGCGTTTTGCCATCGCCTTCCCGCTTTAAATGGCTTCTGCCGCTTCGACCAATGACACAAGGGTAAATCAGGTGGCCCACATGCAACCTGGCTTTGCTGGTCGTGTCGGAGATAGCGCGAATGTGAAGATATGTTAACATCTCTCTGATTCAGCTATGTTATGCCAACCACAGGATGTTGCAAAGCCGGAAACAACACCAGCCACATCTGTAACAGTTCGGGAGAAAACATGAGTGCTGCAAAAAAGCTGTTGCTGGTTGATGACGATGATATCTTGCGGACCACGCTGCAAGAACAGTTTTCATTGCATGACGAGTATGCCGTCTCGGAAGCGGCGACGGCCACCCTTGCCGTAAAATCCATGAAACAGGACTGCGCCGATCTTGTCATCCTCGATGTCAACTTGCCGGATATGGACGGCCGCGAGGCCTGCAAGTTGATGCGGCGCAACGGCTTCAAGGGGCCGATCATCATGTTGACGGCACAGGGCACTGATGCGGACATGATTCTTGGCCTTGATTCAGGCGCCAATGACTATGTGGTAAAGCCCTTCCGCTTTGCCGTTCTGTTGGCCCGCGTGCGCTCGCACCTCCGGCAACATGAACACAGCGAAGATGCGGTGTTTCGCGTCGGTCCCTACAGTTTCAAGCCAGCCGCAAAACTCCTGTTGCGTGATGACAACAAGAAAATCCGGCTGACCGAAAAAGAAACTGCCATCATCAAGTTCCTGTATCGTGCGGGGGAACAGAGTGTGAGCCGCGATACACTGTTGGCCGATGTTTGGGGTTACAATGCGGGGGTTTCGACACACACGCTGGAAACCCACATCTATCGCTTGCGGCAAAAGATTGAGCGTGACCCAGCACACGCAGAAATCCTCGTGACCGAGGGCGGTGGCTACAAACTTGTTCCCTAGCCAGCAAATGTTTCGGCCCTACTCTTGATTTGATGCCCCAAGTCCTGCCACATACAGACATGGACAAGAATACCTTTTGTCATGGTCAAGGCCTCGTGCTGCCGTCACAGCAAAGCCGCAGCCCATGAGCGCCCGGGCAGATGCCGAATCCTTGCGACGGATTCCAATCTTCAAGGACTGCGAATCAGTGCCGTTGCAGGTTCTGGCCTTTGCATCAGAAAGACAAATTTTCACAAAGGGCAGCCTGCTTGTTGAAGAAGGCAAACGGGTCAATGCCGCCTATTTCATTCTGGAAGGTACAGCCCAGATTTTGCGCTCCGGTGAAGAAATCGGCAGGGCAGAACCCGGTGCGCTGTTGGGCGAAACGGCCATGCTGGGAAACTCTCCTGCGACATTAACGGCAAGGGCCGAGAGTGAAGTGCGATGCGCCCGAATCGACGCCCAACTTTTCCACCGGGTTGCCGGTGAATATCCCGAATTTGGCCAAGCGGTATTGGCTGCCCTTTCGCAACGGCTCAATGCTTCCGTCAAAGAACTGGAAGTCGTCCGCAGCCAACTCACCAGGGCACGGAGTTTTTCAAGCCTCAAATCGTGAATCTGGCGATAACTGGCACATGATCTGAAGGTTGCGTCCAGCCCCGGGTCTCGCGCAGCACTTCGATTCCTGACAAAGCAGCGGAAAGTTCAGTTGAAGCCCAGATGTGATCAAGGCGGCGTCCCCGGTTGGCCTGGTTCCAGTCCTTGGCGCGGTAGCTCCACCAGGTATAAAGTTTTTCGGTTGGTGACACGACTTTCCGCATGAGGTCGTGCCATTGGCCTGTGGAGCGAATCATGTTCAGTGCGTCAACTTCAATGGGGGTATGGCTAACGACTTTCAGCATATCCCTGTGCGACCAGACGTCGTGTTCCAGCGGTGCAATGTTCAGATCACCCACGACGATGGAACCAAAGCCCGGTACTTGCGCATCTGTCCCAGCCCAGGCTTCCATTTCAGCCAAAAACTTCAACTTGTGATCGAATTTCTCATTGATCGCCGGGTCTGGTTCGTCGCCGCCCGAGGGGATGTAAAAATTGTGCAGCACGAATTTGGCCGGACTTTCAAATTTCGCGGCGATGTGACGACAATCGTCCTTGCCGCAAAAGGACTTGCTGTGACTGGCCGCAAAAGGCAGCCGCGATACAATGGCAACACCGTGGTAGCCTTTCTGGCCAAATTCCGCGATATGGCCATAGCCCAGTTCCCGCAAGGGACCCGAAGGGAATTGGCCCTGCGGGCACTTGGTTTCCTGAAGACACAAGACATCGGGCTGCTTCTCAGCCAAAAAGCGCACAACTGAATCGATGCGCAGCCGTACTGAATTGATATTCCAGGTTGCAATTGAAAGGCCCATGAAAAGGGCTTGCCATATTCCACAAGTTGCACGCAAGCCCTGCCTGACTTTTCAACTGCTGACGATCCATAACGCCCCCAAGATTTCGGTTGAGATCCCTGGAAATTAACCTTGGCTTAACCCTGGGAAGGCGAACCTGTGCCTTCACAAGACAGGTCATTCAACATCCATGGCTCTCACGGGGCAACACAGGCAAGATTTTGATCAGCACGAAGCCGTTTCGCGCAAAGGCCGCGGCGTGCTGGCAAAAATCCTGTCGTTGGCCCTGACTTGGCGATATGCTCCCGCCTTCCGCCAACCGCATCCCGACAACAGTTTCTGGCAATCCCCCCAGCCCCAACAGTTGGTAGGAGACGCAAGCCTTGCACAACTGATGTATCGGGGCATTTTCGAGTTTGCGGGCGAAAAGATATCGACCACCCCGGACCAACTGTTTCAAACTGGAACGGGCGGGCGTCAATGGACAATCGTCCTCTTCAGCCTCGACTGGCTCTTCCACTTTGCGGCCCAGCCCACAAAACTTGGTGCCTGTTATGCGACAACCCTGCTGCAGGCCTGGAACAACACTGTCCTAAAATCCCAGCAGGTCGAACAGGAGTCTGCACGACTGTTGACAATGCAGGCCTGTCTTCCCGAACTTGCCCGATTTGTCGAAGCGCCCATGCGCCAAATCCTGATGCAATCCCTGCACCTCCAGTGTGAACGGTTGAAGCTGGCCAAACCAGGGAACATGCAGGACGGTGCCCATCAGCACTTGACCTTGGCACGCAACGCACTCGCCTTGCTGCACCCCGGTGACGATTTGGCTGACAGCTTGAAGCGTCTTGACGCAGCGCTTGCCAAATCAATCCATGCCGATGGCGGTCCGGTTGCCGCTGGTGTGGCTGAGCATCAGCGACTGTGGAATGATTTGTCTCATCTCGAAAAAGTCTTGCAGCAGCGCGACATGAGCCTCAGCCCCCCGGTGGCGCAGGTTCGTGACAGGATTGCAGGGTTTTTAGCCATGTTCCAGCGCAGCGACGGCAGCCTTGCTTTCAATCTTCAACATGACGGGCAAGATGCAATACCTCAGCCGGAAACTTGCGAGATACAAAAGCTGGCCGCCAGAAGTGGCATTGCCAGGCTAAGCCATGGCCGCAGCGTTTTGATTGCCTCAAATGGCGTCGGCTTTGCAGCACCTTGTGTTGATATCTCCATCGGCAAGTCGCCGCTTCTGTCCTTTGGCGCATTTCAGGCCCCAAGCCATGCAGCGGAAATACGGACGATTGAAGATACCCAAGGTTCTGTGCTTGAACTGGGAAACCGGCAAATTTTCATGGCAGCATCGGGCAATGACATTCGCATTCAGGATGAATTGCAGGCAGACCCGGACCCCACGCCCCTTGTTCTCAAATTCGATCCCGGCATCAGGATTTCATTGGCACGTCATTCCGGCCGGGTCAGTCTTGCCCTGCCGGACCGTACACACTGGCAGCTCTGCCTCAGGGGCGGTTATTTTGCGCCGTGCAACAACGACCATGAATTGCTGATCGTGCCAGAACCAGGCATTGGCAAAACCCTGAACTGGGCCATCAAGCGCATCGTCGAAGACCGTACGTGCCGTTCGGTCAGATCCGCGAAGCATGCAGTTCCGCCGCCTGAACTCCTGCTCTGAATTTCAGTTCAAAATAGAATTGGCAGTGCTTCCTGAATCCCGTTGGGGCGCCACTGCTGTCTGGTCAAGCCAGGGAATGAATGCGGGATATTCAGCAGTTTCTGTTCGGCGTAAAACGCCTGAATGCGAACATCGTTCACACCCCCGTTGTCATTACCGCACGTGTTGCGGTAATCCATGGTGGTGCAAGGGTGACTTATCAGGATAACGCCACTCCCGTCGAACCATGGATTACCGCAACAAGAGCGGTAATGACCATTTTCGATGGTTTTGGACTGGGTTGGAAAAGTCCGATGCCTCAACCGGAAAGCAGTGGTAATTCCCCGGTAATTCCCCGGCAATTCAAAGAGCGAGTATAATGGCCCAAAAAATTTCCCGTGCCCTGATTTCAGTGAGTGACAAGACAGGCCTCGAAGAACTAGTCCGGGGGCTTGTGCGGCATGGGGTGGAAATAGTTTCGACAGGCGGTACCGCTGCGATCATCAGAAGCTATGGTCTCGATGTCCGTGATGTATCTGACATCACCGGGTTTCCTGAAATCATGGATGGGCGCGTCAAGACCTTGCATCCCCATGTACATGGCGGACTGTTGTCGATCCGCAACAATGCCCAGCATGAGGCTGCGCGTCTCAAACACGGTATCGAGCTGATTGATCTGCTGGTGGTCAATCTTTATCCCTTCGAGGAAACCCTTGCGGGTGGTGGCAGCTATCAGGATATCGTTGAAAACATTGATGTGGGCGGTCCGGCCATGATCAGGGCTGCCGCCAAGAACCACGCCGACGTGACGGTGGTTGTCGATCCCGCTGACTATGGCAAGTTGCAAGCCGAGATGGATGCCCACGATGGAGCTACAGAACAAACCTTCCGCCGCGCCATGGCAGGAAAAGCCTTTGCCCGCACGGCAAGTTATGATGGAGCGATTGCCCGGTGGATGGAATCATTGACCGACAATCCGCTGCCAGAATTTCTGGTGGTGGGTGGTCGCAAGGTCCAAGGCCTGCGCTACGGCGAAAACCCGCATCAACAGGCTGCTGTTTACCGGACCGATGATGGCCGGGTTTCGGTGCTCGATGCACAACAGGTCCAAGGCAAGGAATTGTCCTACAACAATATCAATGATGCTGATGCGGCCCTGGAGGCAGTGAGTGAGTTTGATCCAGCCGATCAGGCAGCCTGTGTCATCGTCAAGCATGCCAACCCCTGTGGCGTTGCCATCGCGGGTTCCCTGCGCGAGGCCTATGACAAGGCGCTGGCTTGCGATCCAGTGAGCGCCTTTGGTGGCATTCTGGCCTTCAACCGCAAACTGGATGGCGCAGCCGCCGAAGCGATTTCCCGGATTTTCACGGAAGTCATTTTGGCACCGGGTGCCGATAATGAGGCCTTGCGCATCCTTGCCCAAAAGAAAAACCTGCGCGTCCTCTTGTTGCCAAAAATGCCGCAAGCCAACCAAGGCAGCCAACAGGTCAAGACCATTGCCGGTGGCTTGCTGGCCCAGACGCGGGATGCCCAGACCCTTGACCCTGCCACACTGCGGGTTGTCACAAAACTGGCACCTGATGCCAGACAAATGCAAGACCTGCTGTTTGCCTGGAAAGTCGCCAAGCATGTCAAATCCAATGCCATTGTATTTGCAAGCCATGGTGCCACGACAGGCATTGGGGCAGGCCAGATGTCGCGCATCGATTCCACCCGCATCGCCGTGGCAAAAAGTCTGGACGCCGCCAAGGCCATGGGATTGCAGCAACCGCTTTGCCATGGCTCGGTCATGGCCTCGGATGCATTTTTTCCCTTTGCGGATGGCATTGAGGCCGCTGCCGAGGCGGGGGCCGTTGCCATCATCCAGCCCGGCGGTGCGTTACGTGATGACGACGTGATCAAGGCCGCAGATGCCCACAGCCTTGCCATGGTGTTTACCGGGATCCGGCATTTCAAGCATTAGGACGGGATGTTGACTGTTCGATTTTGACAGCTGTACCTGCTGCCGTAACCATCAGCATGGAACCATTGGCACCGACGGTTTCGTAATCAATATCCACACCAATCACTGCATTGGCGCCCAGCCTTGCGGCCTTGTCGGTCAATTCAGCAATGGCGGTTTGGCGGGCATCATTCAGGACTTTTTCATAGGAGCCAGCCCTGCCGCCGACGATGTCTCGGATGGAGGCGAAAAGATCCCGGAACAGGTTGGCGCCCAAAATCGCCTCGCCCGCCACCAGTCCCTTGTATTCAAGGATGCGGATGCCTTCAAGTGTGTTGGTTGTGGTTACAAGCATGGGGTCCTCCAATTGTTGCAGAACCAGTCTGGTGGGTTGCGCGCGATTCAGCAAGGGGACATGTCGAAGATTTGAGATAACCCACCAGTTGCGCGACAAGCCACTCTGGACGCAATCGATTTCCTGCGCCATGAAGGCAGCATGAACGCAGTCTTGCCCCACAACTTCAACCATTGGATTGCGGCACTTCCCGATGCTGCCCTGTTGGTTGACCGTGCCGGAACCATCCGTGCAGCCAATGTTTTTGCGCAAACAACATTGGCGGCCCCATTGGTGGGAAGCCCTTTGGCACTGTTCATCCGGTCTCCCAGCGTTTCAAAGGCGCTTGCCGAAGCGTTCGCCCAAGACAGGCCCTGTGAGGTCGAATACGACGAACACGCCAGGGTGTCGCGCACCATACTCGTGCATCTCGCCCAGCTGGCGGTGCCAGAGGGCGGCACTTTTGTCTTGCTGATCCTGCGTGATCGCACGCGGGAAGCGCAAATTGAAAAGATGCGCTCGGATTTTGTCGCCAATGCCAGCCATGAACTTCGCACGCCCCTGACAACTTTGTCCGGCTTCATTGAAACCATGCAGGGTGCCGCCAAACAGGATGAAAAGGCCCGGAACGAATTCCTGAAAGTCATGAAGGCACAGGCTGATCGCATGTCAGCGCTGATCGATGATCTCTTGTCTCTCAGCCGCATTGAAGTTGACGAACATGTCGAGCCCAAGGAACTGACGGATCTGGGGCTGGTGGTGCGCGGGGTTGAGCCACTCCTGCGCCCGCTGGCCAAGGAAGCGGGTTGTGAACTTCACGTCGCCACGGCTCCGGGCATTTTTGTGCTTGGGGACCCCAACCAGCTGGGGCAGGTTGCCCACAACCTGATTGAAAATGCCATCAAGTATTCCGGCAAAGGCAAACAGGTCAACGTAGACGTCAGTTACCATAACAAAGATGCGATTCTGACCATCACCGACAATGGTCCCGGCATCGCCTCCCACCACATCCCGCGCCTGACAGAACGATTTTATCGCGTGAATGTGCAGGAAAGCCGCACCCGCGGCGGCACCGGGCTTGGGCTTGCGATCTGCAAGCACATCATCAAGCGCCATCGCGGCCGGTTGGACATCACTTCTGAAGTTGGTCGCGGCAGCCAGTTCATGGTCACGCTGCCGCGCCTGGGGTGACAGGTCACACAGTAGACATCAATCCATGATGTTTCTGTCACCAACCATACATAGGACGATGTGGTTTCCAACAAGGAGTGGCACCATGAAGTCCGTTTCAAGTCTCGCAATACTGCTGACCGCCGCCACAGCCAGCATGGCTGTCGCCAGCGATTTTGGCGTAGAAGTCCAGATGCTGCTGATGTCAAAATCAAAGCAGCTGATGGGCGTCAGTTCAGCGCTCGAAAGCGCTGCACCCAAGAGTGTTGAAGAAGGTTTTCGCACCACCGACCAGAAACCCGACGCAGTTCTCCAATTGGCTGGAGGCCTCAAGGGCGAGTTTGTGACGCGTGAGATCGCCGACAGCGCTGACATGATCGCTTTCTACCCCCTCAACAATCCCAGCCACATGATCGTTTGCATCGAAGGCGACCGTGAGGAACTCGAGGGCGGCAAGCTCAACCCCGGTGTGCAACGGGTTTCCATGGCAGATGGCAAAGTCGAGACCATTGTTCGCGGCACCAACTCATGTGATGGCATCCGCACCACGCCGTGGAACACCATTCTTTTTACAGAAGAAGCCGACGATGGTGGCGCCTATGAACTTCTCGAACCCCTGAAAGCGACGGAAATCTCCATCACTGACCGTGCCATGGGCGAAACCACCGACACAGTCCAGGTGCGCAAGCATCCGGCCTTGCCAAACATGGCATGGGAAGGGCTGACCATTCTGCCAAGCGGCATCGTCTATGCCGGCGACGAACTGCGTCCCGGTACCAGCTATCCCAACACCGATGGTGGTGCCATATTCAAGTTTGTACCGTCAAAAACCATGACTGCCACAAGCATTTCAACATTGGACGAATCTCCGTTCAATGCCGGTGCCACCCATGCGTTGCAGGTGTCCTGCCAGCCGACCGCCCAGTTTGGCCAGGGTTGTGAAGTGGGTGATGCACGTTGGCTGCTGGTTGATGCGGCTAAGGCCCGCGTCACGGCGGATGTCGCCGGTGCCACAGGCTATTACCGGCCGGAAGACCTGCATCAGGACATGACCTTCAAGGGCGAAGGCGTGAAATTCTGCTGGACCAACACCGGCAATGCCAAGATCGGCAATTACGGCGAAGTTCTCTGCGCGATCGACAAGGCACCTGAACTTGCGGACGGCAAGATGTCTACGCGGGTCTGGCGCTTCATTGTCGGCAATGCCGAAATGAACCAGCCTGACAATCTTGAAATCCATCCCAAGTCGGGTCTTGTCTATGTGATCGAAGACAATCCGAACGGTGACATTTGGTCTTGTTTGCCAGATGGGGCAGACGTCGATGAAATGTCTGACGGATGCTTGCGTGTCGCTTCAGTGACAGACAGCAGTGCTGAACCCACGGGTTTCATTTTCGCACCCGATGGCGAAACCGCCTACCTCAACATCCAGCACTCCAATGACAAGGCCATGGCCAAGATTGACGGCTATGGTACGGATGACATGATCAAGATCACGGGCTTTGGTCCAGTGGAGTTTGCCCAGCGCTGATTTCCTACCTTGCCTGCTTGCGAGGGCATGCGCCACGTCGGGCACAACAGTCGTCCTGCCCTCAACAATCCTCCCCCTCCGACCTTGTGTCGGAGGGGTTTGTTTTTAAATCAACAACTTATATCGTCATAAAACTGTGATCTTGCCGTCGCAAAAGTGCAATGTGACAAACCTAAAAGCGCCCTCGTTGCTACAAACAGGAGATACCGTCGCATGAAAAAATTCATTCTTACCGCCAGCCTTTTGGCCCCATGTCTTATTGGATTGGCTGCAAGCCCCGCATTCGCTGGTCGCGACCAGATCAGGATTGTCGGCTCTTCGACCGTTTACCCCTTCACCACGGCCGTTGCCGAAGCTTTCGGCAAGACCTCTGGCAAAACACCCGTCGTTGAATCAACTGGCACTGGCGGCGGCATGAAGTTGTTCTGTGCTGGTGTGGGCGAAGCCCATCCGGATTTCACCAATGCCTCGCGCCAGATCAAGAAGAGCGAATTCGAGGACTGCGCCAAAAACGGCGTGACTGAGATCGTCGAGATCAAGGTTGGCTTTGACGGCCTTTCACTCGCCCAGTCCAAAGACGCGAAGGGTTTTGCGCTCACGAAGCAGCAAATTTTCGCGGCCCTGGCCAAGGAAATTCCCGACAAGGACGGCAAGCTTGTCGCCAATCCGAACAAGCTGTGGAGTGATATCGATGCTTCACTTCCAGTTACCAAGATCGAAGTGCTTGGCCCACCGCCAACATCGGGCACTCGTGACAGCTTTATGGAACTGGTGATGGAAAAGGGTGCCGAAAAGTATGATTCACTTGCCGCTCTCAAGAAAGCCGATGCCAAGGCTTTTGAGAAAGTGTGGAAGGCCATGCGCGAAGACGGGGCCTTTGTTGAAGCAGGCGAGAACGACAACTTGATTGTCCAGAAGCTGCAGGCCAATCCCGATGCCGTCGGCATCTTCGGCTTCTCCTTCCTCGAGCAGAATGTGGGCACCGTGAAGGATATCGCCGTTGATGGTGTAAAAGCCACTTACGAAGCCATTGCCGACGGTTCCTACAAGGTCGCCCGTCCACTCTACATCTACGCGAAGAAACAGCATGTTGGCGTCATTCCCGGCATGCAGGAATTCATCGCCGAATATGTCTCTGCCAAGGCGATCGGCGAGGATGGCTACCTGGCCGACAAGGGACTGGTGACTCTTCCAGGCGATGCCGCTGAAAAAGCCCGCGCCGAAGCCACCGACCTCAAGCTTCTTTCGGTTGATGGTCTGAAGTAACAAGCATGTCGGACGTGGGCACAATTCCAACAGCCGAAGGCGTGCCGTCACGCCTGACGCGCACACGTCCGACTTCCCGTCACTGGCGGGAAGCCGTGGTCAGGGTTCTGCTGGTTGCCAGTGCAGCTGTGGCTGTGCTGACAACAGTTGGCATCTTTGCCTCGGTGATATTTGAAAGCCTGGTTTTCTTCCGCGAGGTCAACCCACTCTCGTTTCTGTTCGGCACCCATTGGGCCCCGACCAGCGAACCACCGAGCTTTGGTTTTCTGCCCTTGCTCGCGGGAACACTTCTCATCACGCTGATTGCACTGGTCGTTGCAACGCCGCTGGGGCTGCTGTCGGCCATTTACATGTCCGAATATGCAAGCCGCCGCGTGCGCAATGTGGCAAAGCCACTGCTTGAAATGTTGGCTGGCATTCCCACTGTTGTGCTCGGTTTTTTTGCAGCGCTCACTGTAGCCCCTTTGATCCGCAATACTGGTGAGTCGCTTGGCCTCGATGTGGCTTCCGAGTCGGCACTTGCTGCCGGCCTTGTCATGGGCATGATGATCGTGCCGCTGATTTCTTCACTGTCCGACGATATCATCAATGCCGTGCCACAATCCTTACGTGATGGCTCCTACGCCATGGGGGCGACGAAATCCGAAACCATCAA
>JANONM010000087.1:0-4353 GCA_031420855.1 Hyphomicrobiales bacterium | reverse complement strand
GGTAGTACCGCCACGACTGATGACGGCAAGACCTTGACTGTCCAGTCAAATGGCAAATATGTCTACACCTCACCCGTTGCATTCGAAGGGGACAGTGGCAAACGTCTGTTCTACATCACCTCGGTACCCCCAAAATTCACCACTGAAAACTACAGCAATGTGTTGTTCTCGGAAGGCATTGGCCGCTCCTTCGTCAACTCTTTGACAGTGACAATTCCAGCAACAATTATTCCAATTTTGATTGCAGCTTTTGCAGCTTATGCCCTGGCTTGGATGAAACTGCCGGGTCGGGGATTCATCATTGCGGTCATCGTCGGTTTACTCGTCGTACCCCTGCAAATGTCATTGATACCCTTGCTCAAGCTTTACAATGCTACGGGCTTTTTATCGAAAACCTATCTTGGCATATGGCTGGCCCACACGGCTTTTGGATTGCCCTTCGCCATCTATTTGCTCAGCAGCTACATCGCCGGTCTACCGCGTGACCTGATTGAATCAGCGCAAGTCGATGGTGCCAATGACTTCAAGATATTCCTCCGCATTGTTTTGCCCCTGTGCTTCCCGGCATTGGCCTCCTTTGCCATCTTCCAATTTCTTTGGGTGTGGAATGATTTGTTGGTAGCCATTGTGTTCCTGGGCTCAGGTGAAGACCAGCTTGTGCTCACAGGCAAACTGAACGGCCTCTTGGGTTCACGCGGCGGCAATTGGGAAATTCTCACGGCTTCGGCGTTCATCACCATCATTGTGCCGCTCACGGTGTTCTTTGCACTGCAACGCTATTTCGTACGCGGCCTCTTGGCCGGTTCAGTAAAGGGAGGCTGACATGGCTGACATCAAACTTACGAAGCTCAACAAGTCCTACGGCGCTGTCCACATTCTCAAGGACGTGAGCCTCGACATCAAGTCGGGAGAATTCATGGTGTTTGTTGGCCCATCGGGCTGTGGCAAGTCCACATTGCTACGCGCGATTTGTGGGTTGGAAGCCATTTCTTCCGGCAAGCTCGAAATAGACCATGCCGTGGTCAACGATGTGCCGCCTTCAAAGCGGGGCATCGCCATGGTGTTCCAATCCTATGCGCTTTATCCGCATATGAGTGTTTATGAGAACATTTCCTTCGCATTGGAAAACCAGGGCCTGCCCCGCGATGAGATCAGGAAGAAGGTGGAGAAGGTTGGTGAGCTTCTGCAACTCACGCCTTATCTTGCGCGTCTGCCAAAAGCACTTTCGGGCGGCCAACGCCAACGCGTTGCCATTGGCCGCGCCATTGTGCGTGGTGCCAAGGTTTTCCTGTTCGACGAACCTTTGTCAAACCTCGACGCAGCACTGCGCGTTCAGACCCGTATGGAAATCGCCAAGCTGAAGCGCGACATGCCCAACACGACCATGGTTTACGTCACCCACGACCAGGTTGAAGCCATGACCTTGGCCGACCGCATTGTGGTGTTGCAGGCGGGCCGTATCGAGCAGGTTGGAACCCCGATGGAGCTTTATGAACGACCCGGAAATACTTTCGTTGCGGGCTTCATTGGTTCGCCTAAAATGAACTTGATCATCGGCGCACCAGCGGAACGCATGAAATGCAAAACCTTGGGCGTGCGGCCTGAGCATCTTGAAATTGTTGCCAAAGCATCAGCCGGAACCATCACTGGCAGCGTTGAATATACCGAAGTGCTGGGCAGCGACAGTTTCATATATGTGCGGACCGATCATGGGTTAATCACCGCGCGTGAAAGTGGCAAGACGGCAGTCAAGCATGGCGATAAAGTTCACTTGAAAGCCACCGAATCACACATGCATCGCTTTGATGACAATGGAAAGAGAATTGAAGGCAAATGACCATCCGCACACTGATCTGGCACGAACACCGCCATGAGAAAAGCAACAAACTTGTGGCCTCGCTCTATCCCGAAGGCATGCATGGTGCATTGAAAAACGCCTACAAGGGCGACAAGGAATTTGTCGTTGATCACGCCCTACTTGATGATGATGCCGAACATGGGTTGTCACAAAAGCGCCTGGATGAAACCGATGTTCTGCTGTGGTGGGGCCATGCCGCCCATGGTGACGTGAAGGATGAAATCGTTGAACGCGTTGCAAAACGCGTCTGGGAAGGCATGGGGCTGATTGTTCTGCACTCTGGCCACTATTCCAAGATTTTCAAGAAGCTGATGGGAACACCCTGTTCCCTGAAGTGGCGCGAAGCTGGCGAAAAGGAACGGGTGTGGATCATCAATCCCAATCACCCGATTGCAGCGGGCCTGCCTGAAATGATCGAGATTGAAAACGAGGAAATGTACGGTGAGCCCTTCTCGATTCCGGAACCTCAGGAAACCGTGATGATCTCGCATTTTGAAGGCGGTGAAGTGTTCCGTTCTGGCGTGACCTATCAACGGGGTGCCGGCAAGATTTTCTATTTCCGCCCTGGCCATGAAGCCTATACGGCCTATCACAATCCGCTGGTTTTAAAGGTCATCAAGAACGCCACACGCTGGGCTTACAATCCGGCGAAGGCATGGGTCGGCATACACCCTTCACCCAATGTCCCAGCCGACAAGGCACCGGTCCCCCTTGAAATCAAAGGTCCCCGATTGCATGCAGATGGCGAAGAAGGCTTGCGTTAAATGACCAAAAAAATTCGACTTCTCGTTCTCGGCACAGGTGGCATGGCCAAGGCCCATGTTGCGCATTTCAAACTCGATTCCCGGGTTGAAATTGTTGGCGCATCCGATGTGGTGGCGGGCCGTGCCAAGGAATTTGCCGCGACCCACGACATTCCAAAATTCTTTACATCACTTGAAGACGCCATTGCCTGGGGCAAATTTGACGCCTGCACAAATGTGACACCTGATCCCATTCATCATCCGACAACGATGAAGCTTCTGGCGGCCAACAAACATGTGCTTTGTGAAAAGCCCCTGGCTGAAAATTTCAAGCTGGCGAATGAAATGGCGACAGCTGCCGACAAGGCGAAGCTGATCAACATGGTCAACCTGACTTATCGCAATGATGCCGCTTTGCATGCGGCCAAGAAATTGGTGGACAGTGGCGAAATTGGTGAAATCCGCCATGTCGAAGCAACCTATCGGCAGAGCTGGCTGGTGGGAGACCATTGGGGCCATTGGGCCGATCACGACATGTGGCTTTGGCGTCTGTCAGAAAAGCATGGATCAAAAGGCGTGTTGGGTGATGTGGGAATCCATATTCTCGATTACGCAGCCTTTGCCTGTGGGATGATGCCGATTTCCGTGCAATCGCGCCTCAAGACATTTGACAAAGCTCCTGGCAACAAAATCAAGGACTATGTGTTGGATGCCAACGATACGGCCATGATGCTGCTGGAGTTCAGCAATGGCGCACAAGGCATGGTGCAAGCCACAAGGTTCATGACGGGCTATGACAATGTGTTGGAATTGCGGATTTTTGGAACCAAGGGTGCCGTTGAAGTCACGCACCGCGAGGGTTGGAATGAAGTGCGTTGCTGTATCGGAGCAAACATTCACACCATGGCCTGGCAGCAGGTCAAGCCGGAAGCTGTCGAAACCAACTACCGCAAATTCATTTCGGCAATCGTCAGTGGCAAAAACGGTTCACCGGATTTCCGCCGCGCCGCTGATTTGCAAAAGGTTCTCGATGCCAGCTTCGTTCAAAATGGCAAAGGGGCAGTGGCGCTTTAACAGTGTGGTGGTGGGTTGGTTTTTACGGCGAGGGGCCCTTCGAGGCTCGCCAAAATTTATATTGGGGCTCGCACCTCAGGGTGAAGTTAAGTTATCGAAGACCTCATTTTCCGGGTGAGGTTATGCTATAGAACTCCCTCATGCTGAGGCGCCGCGCCTTCGCGGCCTCGAAGCATGCGCCGCGAGTCAATTTTTCAGCGCACCTCTAATCAATCCCCTTCCGTTCCATTCGAAACAGCGTCGCCAAACGTCTTGCGGTTTCTCACGCGGTAGTTTTCCGGCATTTCAAACCGCCCTTGCCAAATGCCGCGTTTTGCCGCCTTGGCTTCCTGCTGTGCCCTGACATAACCAACGCTGTGGCGGATGTAGGCCACGGCCCAGCCGAGCCGCACCATTTCCCGGTTGATCTCCAAGTCACCATCCCGGCAAATTGACACAGCGCGGCCATAGCGGTCGGTGTCAACACTTCGACAGTTGATCGTCCGCCCACGGAGCAAAATTCGCAACGCCTTTGCTGCCTCCCGTCCACAAAGGTAATCACCCTGCGGGCTGTCACAACGCTGGTTGAATTCCGGCGCGTCGATACCATGCAAGCGAACCTCGGTGCCATTCAGCACCAGCGAGTCGCCGTCTTTGGCTGTGGCATTGCCTGTACCGACATCAAGTATTTGAAAATGA
>JANONM010000086.1:0-3207 GCA_031420855.1 Hyphomicrobiales bacterium | reverse complement strand
ATGAAAACTCCAAACTTGGGTGACGGTGACAGGGTTACGGGGAGTTACGGTGACAGAGTTACGGTTACGCGGTTACGGTGACAGGTGTTACGGTGACAGTGCATTTAACTTCCTCACCCTGAGGTGCCCGCGCCTTCGCGGGCCTCGAAGGGTGGGTGGTCGCGAGCGAGAATGCTTCGAGGCTCGCAAGGGCGAGCACCTCAGCATGAGGGGGTTAATGACGACACTCCTAGATATCGGTGACAGTGCATTTAATCAAGGATGGTTGGCGATTTGCTTCCCCCACCTCCGCCCTTCGGGCACCTCCTCCCCGATAAAGAATCGGGGTGGAGGGTGAACTTTGACACCGCCCTCCAACCCGCGCCTTTCGCCTATCCGATGCACACATCTTTTTTTGCAGCGAAAAACAGCTCAACTTCAATGGCTTGGCAAGCCCCGAGCGACTGAAAATTGAACGGGAATCAAGCGAAAAATGACCGTTTTTTCCCTGTGTTTCAAGTATATCATTGAAAAGGCTCAGAAAGATGTGTGCATCGGATAGGCGCAAGCGGCTAGGGGTGAACGGACTTGCCACGATCAATCGGGACTATACCATAATTCCAAAAATCGGGGCGCCAGCCGTTACTTCACCGTTCGGCGGGTGAGTTTCCACTGGGCCACGGCAACAAGCAAAAGAATGCCGAACCCGAGAAGTTCGCTGCCATCTTCGACAATGGCCACGGCACCCCCCAGCAGGCGATTGTCTTTTGGCACCAAGGCGTGCAGCAAATCCAGTCCTGTGGAACTCATTGCGATGAAAGCCAATGGTAAAAGCAAAAAGAAGCATTGTGCGCGCTGGTGGTTGGTGGAGACTCTGATGCTCCACACCAAAAAGGCCAAAGCAACGAGAATGACAACGATAAAATAGGATAGTTCGCCCAAATCCTGGGCCCGCAAAGCTGCAGTGGCTTGAAAAAATTGACTGCCAATTTTTTCCCCGGCGCGCTCATGCAGCTGCAAAGAGTCATCAAGGACGAGAAACGTCGTGAGTGCACTCAAATAATAGTGGAGTTTGGACTGCAGGATTTGCGCCGTCAGGAACAAGAAAACGGCCGCAGCCAGCAACTCGCCATATCCGATCATTTCGAAGAGCGACCAATCCTTTGACACGCGAAACCATGCCGCAGTCTCAGGGCTGATGGTTTCGCGCAGTTCCAGCAAACCCGCAACTGCTTCCGCAGCCACCGCGATGAGGAAAATCAGGATGACGGTGAGGGCGAGCCAACGCAAGGTTCGCAAGCTCGATGCCAGCTCGCGCCAGGCTGTTGGGTGAAACCACCAGGACTGAATAGCAAGTTGCGCTACCGACCTTCCGGCCAGAGATTGATTACTCCAATTTTGAGGCAATAGGTGTTTCATTTTGGCCCTATCAATGCAGACTCGTTGCGTTTCATCAATCTGCTTGCAATCCCAATGCCAAACAGGCATTCGCGAACGGCTTCACTTCCCTCGCCGGTCCAGTGCTGCCAGGGCCGCTTTCAACCTCAGCCTTGCATCCTTCGCACTTTGGTCATCCAAAGCGGCCACGTCCAAGAACAGATCCAGTCCGTTGACGTTGCCGCTGACGACTTCCTTGCGCTTGGCGGTTTCGCCGACCACGCCTTCGACCACATAGGGCACCACCTTGCGGCTGATGCCTTTCATTGAAATCGGGGGCATGGAGCGGGCGTTGACCAGGCTGCGCGTCAGTTCATAGGTTTCGTAGCTCATGACAATTTCGCCAGGTTGGGCGACGGATTGCAGCCGTGCGGCAAAATTCGCCTCGGCCCCAATGATGGTATAGTCCATGCGGTCTTCGCTGCCGAAATTGCCGACGTTACAGTAACCGGTATTGAGGCCCATGCGGGTTTTGAACGGATGTTCGATGCCACGGCGTCGCCAGATCCGGTTCAGATGTTCAAGGCGGTCTTTCATGGCAAGGGCCATACGCAGGCAGGATTTAGCGTCTTCCTCAACGCCTTTGGTTTCTGGATCGCCGAAGAAAACCAGAATGGCATCGCCGATGAATTTGTCGACGGTGCCACCATGTTCGAGGGCAATGGCTGCCATATTGGTGAGATACTCATTGAGCAGAGCCGTCAACTCTTCAGGCTGAAGCCGTTCTGCCGTGGCAGTGAAGTCCTTGATGTCGGAGAAAAAGATGGTGAGTTTCTTGCGTTCGGTGGCGATTGTGACATCACGCTGGCCGCTGAAGATGCTTTTGTAGATTTGCGGCGAAATATATTTGGCAATCTTGATGGAAACCGAGGCAAGGAAATTGTTGGCTTCCGAGAGGTCCGCGTTGATTGATGATATCAGTTTTGATTGGCGGTTTTGCAGCCATAAAAGTCCGGCACCCGACAACGCCGCCAAGGCGATGTAGGACAGGAGGTATTTGAACGAAAACACATTGGCGTCGATGGCTTGCAGGACGGTGATTTCCTGTATGCCGCGCACATCGCCAAGTTTCCAATCCTTTTTGGGGCTGCCGGGATGCGAATTGTGGCAATCGACACAAGCCTGCCCCATGATGACAGGTGAGGCCACACGCAGTTGACGGTTGAAAAACGAGCCGCTGATTTCCGACACCGGGGTTTTGGGATCGGCCCGTAGTTGCTTGATGGCTTCCTGTTCGAAAACGTCCAGCACATGGGGTTCGCGGTCCTTGAAGGGCAGGTCCGAGACGAAGCGATAGTTGATGGCGCCATCGCCCTCGCTGATGCGATTGCCAAGTTCCATCGACAAGGTGGCGGGTATCGGCACGGCGCCGTTGATGTTTTTGTAATTGCTGCTGGTGGTCACCTTGCCTTCGGCATGCTGGATGCGCCCCACCACATCGCTGCTGTAGAAGCTGCGCATGATATCCACAATGCGGCCGGTTTCGCTGGCCCGTTCGCGCAAGGTTTTTTCCGAAAGGGCGCGCAGATCAAGCCAGGTGACAACAGGCAGACCCAGCACGCCCAGTGCAATGGCCGCTGACATGAGCGGTCCCAACATGCGGTCGAGCCATGGTCGGTCGGATTCTTGGGGGGTACTTGTCATTGTCGCCTCGATTTTAACACTTTGTATTGTCAGCGGCGAAAACTCAAGTGACAGTCAGGCAATCTTGTTTTGTGGGTTGATTGTTACTGGACATGTGATTCAGCGTGCCGTTGAAGGCGGGACAAGTTGCATCGTTCTCAGAAGTTG
>JANONM010000085.1:0-7591 GCA_031420855.1 Hyphomicrobiales bacterium | reverse complement strand
CCCCGCCCACGGCTATGGATAAAGCGGGCTTCGCTACAGCGCCCTTTGATAGCGCGCTACGCCCGCTTTACCCACAGCCTCCACCGCAAAGGGACATTCTCATTTTGCACAGTCAGGGGACATTCTCACTTTGCGTTGACAGAACCTTGTCACGCAACCGTACGATCACATCGATCCGGTCGATTTCCTTGCCGACGGGAACTGCAGGCATGCCGATGACTTTGACGTCATCTGAATCAATATCCATGAGTTGGCGCGTGGCTTCATGAAAGAAATGGAAGTGGTTTGACGTGTTGGTGTCGAAGTAACTGCGGTCACCTTCGATGGCCAGTTCGCGCAATAGTCCAGCTTCGGTGAACTGGTTGAGCGTGTTGTAAACCGTGGCCAACGAAACCGCGACCTTGGCTTTGACTGCTTCGGCGTGCAAATCCTCGGCGCAGACATGGCGGTCACCATTCTGGAACAGCAAATGCGCAAGGGCCAAGCGTTGTTGTGTTGGCCGCAACCCAGCAATTCGCAATTTCTCGGCCAATGGTTCGAATGCGATCATGCCCTGCTTATAGCGAGGTTTTCGGTGATCATGCAACCCGCAGAAATCAGCCGTCCTGCAACTGGGCCCAGGTATTGGGGCGCGACAACATTTCCTGCAGATAAGCGCGATTGGCTTCCACTTGATCGGGCGGCAAATCCTGGGAGGCAATTTTTTGGGATTCATCCAGCCTGCCTTGCAAACCAACAATCAGCGCCAGATTCTGCCGGATGCGCGGCAAGGCATCGGATCCGGGAAGTGCCATGGCTTCACGCAACTTGCGTTCGGCTTCCGGCAGCTTGCCCTGCAAGGCGAAAGACATGGCAAGATTGTTGATGACGGCAAGTTCGCCGGGTTTCAAGGCAAGGGCAGCCTGATATTGCTCACGCGCTTCCACATGGCGCGTCGCCTGGTCCAAGGCTGCACCATAGGCCGATTTGGCCTGCCAGCTTTGCGGGTTCAAGCTGGCGGAGCGCTGCAAAAGATCAAGCGCCATCTGGCCTTGCCCCATCGCCAGCAATTTCTTGCCCATGGTATTCTGGATTTCGGCATTTGACGGATTGCGATCTGCAACGGTTTTCAAAACCCCCACTTGGGTTTCGGTCTGGCCAAGGGCGCCGAGGCTTTCAGCATAGGCCAGCGCTGTCTTGACATCGCCGGGATTGGCCTCCCATTGCTTGCCGAGGATTTCGGTGCGCTTGAAGGATGGTGTGGTTGCAGCACTTGTGGAAGCTGTTGTGACAGAATCGGCATCAAGGCTGGCAGACCTGTTCTGGCACGCCGAAAGTGCGAGTCCACACACCATGAGCGTGATCATGAATTTGCATCTGGGTACGAAACCCAAAGCCTTGCCGCCGAACAACGCCATACCTGAAACTCCAGCCCCATATCAGGCTTTCTCGGCACAACATTAGCTGTCATTTGCTCAACAAATGCTTAACCATGGGCTTTAAGATTTGAGTAATGTAGCAGCAAATTGAGTACAAACATCTTCTCCCCCCTTGTGGGCACTGCTGTCCGGAGAAAGTTTGGTGAGGTGAAAATAACGTGGCGTATTGTGATTTCTTGAATCTCGAGAAAAACTGACTCAGAAACGCGTTGCGCCAAAAAACCGTCATTCCAAACGCCCGTCCTTCGCGGGCGATTTGGAAACCAGCTTTGCCGACAACAAGCACAACTTGTTGATAGAAAGGGGGTTCCAGCTCGCGCTCCGCAAGGGCTACGCTTGGCTGGAATGACGATTTTTTGGAAGTTGTGGCAACCCGGAATTTCCCGGACAGCAGTGCACAAGGGGGGAGGGGGGAACCGAAACAATTGAAGTTCAGAAACAAAAGTCGATTCAAGATATGGTTGGTATGAGAATCACCCGCACGGCGGGTTTTAAACAAGGGCCATGACAATCATGCGTGATGCAAAAGATATTGTAGTTGCTGTGGGAAAAAAACCGGCGGTCCCGCTGCATGTGGTCAGTGCAGCCGACTGGCCAGCCCATGTGAAGGGCCAGACCACCACTGTGGCTAACTGGGCAGCGGCGCAAGGATTTGCAGCCGCACCACTGAGCATATTGCTGGTGCCGGGCAAGTCAGGCGATTTGCAATCTGTTTATGTCGGAACACCGAAAGCTGGTGATGACGCTTTCGCCTTGGGGGCAATATCCAGCAAACTGCCGCAGGGCATTTATGCTTTTGCCAAACCACCTGAGCAAGCCGATCTGGTCGCACTGGGTTGGTGCCTCGAACTTTATAAATATGATCCCTACCGTTCGCCCGACGTCAAACACGTTCGATTGCTTTGTCCTGAATCCGTGGACAGGAAACTTGTGTTGTCCCTCGCCAATGCCAGCTATCAAGTGCGCGACCACATCAACACGCCTGCCAATTTGTTTGGCCCGGACGATCTGGAAAAAGCGGCCCGATTGCTGGCCAAAGCCCACAAGGCGAAACTGCGGGTGATCGCTGGAAGCCAGTTGGAAAAAGGCTTTCCGCTGATCCACGCCGTGGGGGCCGCCGCCTCGCAGCATCCGCGGCTGATTGACTTCACATGGGGGACTGCCAAGGCCCCGAAAGTGACGCTTGTCGGCAAGGGCGTGTGTTTTGATACCGGCGGTCTCGACATCAAACCATCGGCCGGCATGTTGCTGATGAAGAAGGACATGGGAGGGGCTGCCAATGTGCTGGGTCTGGCCCGGCTGATCATGGAGGCCAAACTCAATCTGCGCTTGCGGGTTTTGATTCCCGCCGTGGAGAATTCGATTTCAGACGAAGCCTTTCGTCCCGGCGATGTGTTTAAATCCCGCAAGGGCCTGACAGTTGAGATTGGCAATACCGACGCGGAGGGAAGATTGATTCTCGCCGATGCCCTTGCTTTTGCCGATGAGGAAGCGCCGGAGTTGTTAATTGACATGGCAACATTGACGGGTGCCGCCCGCGTGGCGCTCGGTCCCGACCTGCCGCCATTCTATACGGATGATGACGAGCTTGCGGCTGACATTCAAAGCCATGGCATGGCTGTCAATGATCCGCTCTGGCACATGCCCCTGTGGCGTCCCTACGCATCGATGATTGAAACGCCGATTGCTGACCTCAATAATGCGGGAGCTGGTGGATTTGCCGGATCCATTACGGCTGCGTTATTCTTGCGCCGCTTCAGCGAAAAAGCTGCCGCCCATGTGCATTTTGACATTTTCGGCTGGACCCCCAATCCAAAACCTGGTCGCCCCAAGGGCGGGGAACAACAAGGCATGCGGGCGTTGTTCAGTTTGTTTCAGAAAAGATATGGAAAATGAAGGGCTTGCAGTGCGGCTGGATTCGGCGTGATATGGAACGGTACCGAAACGAAATCCGGAACCGTTGTCATGCAGCTTTCCTCGGCCCAATCCATGCAGCTCTGGCACGATGTAGCGCTGGCCCAGGTCCATGATGACGAGCCCGATCTTTCGGTGCGACAGATCACCATCCTGCTCACGATTTATCTGGAAGCCCCGCCGCACACGGTGCGAGCGCTGGCGCATAAACTCAATGTCTCAAAACCCGTGATCACCCGCGCCCTCGACTCCATGGGAAAACTCGGTCTGGTGTCGCGCCGCCGCGATGAAAAGGACAGGCGCAATGTTTTGATTCAACGCACCGTCAAAGGTGTTTTATATCTTGAACGACTATCTGATCTGATTGCCGCCAAAGCTGGAGCTGTGCGTCCATGATTAAACTGGACAAGCGGCTGCATGTTTTCAGGGATGATCTCGCTGATGTTTCATTGCATGGCAAAGTGGAGGCCACGCGATTTGTTGCGGGGCACTCCGCGCAAGTCATCGCGCCCACAACACCGGTCCATCGTGCGCCGCAAGCCGATGCCATGCAACTCTCGCAAGCCCTGTACGGCGAAACCTGCAAGGTTTTTGAAAGTGCATTGGGCTGGGCTTGGGTGCAATTGGATGGCGATGACTATGTGGGCTATGTGCCAGCGGCAAATCTCAACACAAGTCACGTCATCACCACACATCGCGTCAAAGTGCCAACCACCCATGTCTATCCAAAACCTGATTTGAAAACCCAACCTGCTGTAGCCATTCCACTGAACGCCCTTGTGGCGGTAACGGGAAGACAGGGCGATTATCTGTCCCTGCAACAGGGCGGATTTGTTTTTGTCGATCACTTTGCACCTTCAACAGAATATGAAAGCGATTTTGTCACCGTCGCCGAAAAGTTTTTGTACGTGCCGTATCTCTGGGGCGGCAAGACCATGTTGGGAATTGATTGTTCCGGCCTTGTGCAGGTCTCGTTGCAGGCCTGCGGCATCAAGGCCCCCCGCGATTCTGACATGCAGGAAAATGATTTGGGGACGGCCTTGGCTTCACAAAACATGAACAAGTTGAAGCGCGGCGACCTGGTATTCTGGAAAGGGCATGTCGGCATCATGCAAGACAACCAGAACCTGCTCCACGCCAATGCCCATCACATGATGACGGTGATCGAACCGCTGCAAGTTGTTGTCGCCCGCATTGCCGTCAAAGGTCAGATGGTGACTTCAATCAAACGGCTGTAGTGCATCGTCAGTCAGTTAACCCCATCATACCCACTTTCGTGCTCGAGTGTCCGGGTAAAGTTTTATGTTGCCACACAAACCCATTGTACGTCATTCCAGCCAAGTGTAGCCCTTGCGGAGCGCGAGCTGGAACCCCGCTTTCGATCAACAAGCTGAGCTTGTTGTCAGCAAAGCTGGGTTCCAAATCGCCCGCAAAGGGCGGGCGTTTAGAATGACGATTTTTCAGAACAGCGCAATTGTGAGTCAGATTTTCTCAAACTGCAAGAAAACAAACAAGCCCCGCCATTTTCACCCCTCCAATATTGCTCCGGACGGTCGTGGGCCTTAAAAGGAATTGCGGAGATTTGACTTTGATTGTTCAAGTTTCAGTAGCCGCGCACCCGGTCCACCAGATTTTCCAGCACGCCGTCTTTTTCAAAGCGCTCAATCTGCCTTGCGATATATCTGCAAATGGTGGCGGGGTCGGAATCGGCGGCGGTGTGGGGTGAGAGCAACACTTTGGGATGCTGCCAGAAGCGGCTGTCGACTGGCAGGGGTTCCTTGCCAAAAACATCCAGCGAAGCGCCATTCAAGACGCCGTCATCGAGTGCCTGTAAAATATCACTTTCAACTTGTTGGCGACCGCGCCCTGCATTGATCAAGACGGGTGCACCCAGCGGGCCTGACCGCGAGAGGGATTTGAACAGTGCCATGTTGAGAATGCCATCAGTTTCCGGCGTGGCAGGGAGCAGGCAAACTAGAACATCAGTGCGGGCCAAAAAGGCCGGAAGCTCAGTTTTCCCGGCATAGCATTTAATGCCCGCGATGAATTTGGCGCTGCGACTCCAACCCGCCACCTGAAATCCCATCAGCGAAAGTTTGCGGGCTGCATCTTGCCCCAGCACGCCTAGGCCCATGACCCCTACGCGCAAATCGCATGCTGCATGTTGCGCGAAACTGTCCCAGCGGGCTTGCTTTTGGTTTTCACTGATTCGCAACTGTTGGCGGTGGTGCATCAGCACATGCATGACAACATGTTCTGACATGCGGTTGGTGAGATCGGGATCATTCACCCGCACGATGGGAATGCCCTTTGGCAAACTGGCATCAGACAAAATCGCATCAACCCCGGCACCAAGCGAAAATATCACCTTGAGATTGGGCAGGGACGCCACAACGCCCGGCGGTGGCAGCCATGCCGCAGCATAATGGATATTTTCGACAGCGGTGATTTTTGGCCAAACATCAACAGCCATGGCGGGTCTGGCTGCCTGCATGGCTTTGCGCCATGGCACGGCATCCCAGGTGGGTGTGACAAACAGAAATCCGTTCACTGTCTCATCCCGCTTTGGCTGCCGTGAATGGGTTTCAAATTGAGCGAAGCCGCCAGCAAGGCCTTGGTGTAGTCCTCGCGCGGTGCCGTGAAAATTTGTTTCGAGTCACCGCGCTCCACCACCACGCCATTTTGCATGACGATGACTTCATTGGCCAGCGCCCGCACCACTTTCAGGTCATGGCTGATGAATAGATAGCCCAGATTATGCTTGACCTGCAGGCTGCGCAGGAGATCGACCACTTGCGCCTGAACGGACATATCAAGCGCTGAAGTGGGTTCATCCAGCATGATGAATTTCGGTGACAGGGCAAGGGCGCGGGCAATGGCAATGCGCTGGCGCTGGCCGCCAGAGAACTCGTGGGGGTAACGTTCCATGGTGGCGGGATCGAGGCCCGTTTCGGCAAGGGACGCTGCAACTTTTTCGCGCCGCTCATCTGCTGAGAGATGTGGCTGCTGGATGATCAGGCCTTCCTCGACAATTTGCAGAACCGACATGCGCGGCGACAGGGAACCAAAGGGATCCTGGAACACCACCTGCATATCACGCCGCAGGGGCCGCATGGCTTTTGAGTTCAAGCCATCAATGGCTTGTCCGCGAAAGCTGATCGGGCCTTCCGAAGATATCAGGCGGAGCAGCGCCATGCCCAATGTGGTTTTGCCGGAGCCGGATTCACCGACGATGCCAAGAGTCTGGCCCGCCTTGATTTCGCAGGATACGCCGTTGACCGCTTTGATATGCCCGACAGTCCGGCGGAAAAATCCGCGCTTGATGGGAAACCAGACTTTCAGATTGTCAGTGGACACCAGCGTTTCGGCCTGGGGATCAGGTTTCGGCGGTTCACCCCGCGGCTCAGCGGCCAGCAGCATTTTGGTGTATTCATGTTGGGGTGCTGCAAACAGCTTTTTGACCGGAGCCTGTTCCACCACCTTGCCCTTCTGCATGACGCAGACATCATCAGCCATATGCTTCACGATGCCAAGATCATGGGTGATCAGCAGCAGGGCCATGCCGAATTCCTGTTGCAGGTTTTTGAGCAACTCAAGAATTTGTGCCTGCACCGTTACGTCAAGTGCCGTCGTCGGTTCATCGGCAATCAGCAGGTCGGGATTATTGGCAAGCGCCATGGCAATCATCACGCGCTGGCGCTGGCCGCCTGAGAGTTGGTGCGGATAGTCCTGCAAGCGTGTTGCAGGATCCCGGATGCCCACCTTGCCGAGAAGCTCGATGATGCGCTTGCGGGCGGCTGGCCCGCGCATGGCCTTGTGCAGTTCGAGAATTTCGCCGATCTGTTTTTCAACCGTGTGCAAGGGGTTGAGCGAGGTCATTGGCTCCTGAAAGATCATGGTGATCTTGGCACCGCGCACCCGGCGCAAATCTGCTTCATCGCTATCCAGCAGATTTTCGCCGTTGAAATAAATCTCTCCCGAGGGATGGCTGGCGGCGGGATAAGCCAGCAGCTTGAGGATCGACAGGGCGGTGACGGATTTGCCGGAACCGGATTCACCCACCAGCGCCAGGGTCTTGCCCTTTTCCAAAGCGAAACTCACATGGTCCACGGCCAAGGTGTTTTTGCCACCTTGCGAAAACGCCACGGACAAGTCTTTGACTTCAAGCAGGTGGCCACTCATTTGAATGTCTTCCGCGGATCAAGCGCGTCACGCACCGCTTCACCGGCAAACACCAGCAGCGTGAGCAAACTGCAAAT
>JANONM010000084.1:0-3430 GCA_031420855.1 Hyphomicrobiales bacterium | reverse complement strand
GGTACTCCCCCGGCCAAGGGGCCGAGGGAGAAATGAGTTTTCTCCCTCGCACGAAGCGTGGGGGAGTACCCCGAAGGGGGGAGGGGGTGGTTCAGCGGGAACGACTTTCCGGGGATTGTAGAAGCCCTGGCGGAATAGGGGACGTTTAACTTTTTTAGGTCAAAACTATGCCGCCTCCGGCCTAAACTTCAATCCCAGCGCCTTCATCACTTTTAAAATCGCACTGAAACTTGGGTTGCCGTCTTTTGACAGGGTTCGATACAGACCCTCATTGTTAGAGGTTTCGCTCAATACTCCACCCCCGCCTGCGCCTTTACGCCACTGCGGAACGGGTGTTTCAACTGTTCCATTTCTGTTGCCAAGTCGGCCATTTCGATCAGTTCTTCTTTCGCGTTGCGGCCGGTGATGATGATGTGTTTGTCCAGCGGGCGTGCCAGCAAAACGGCTTTGACTTCTTCCCACGGCAAGTAATCATAGCGCAGCACGATGTTCAACTCGTCGAGCATCACCAATCTCAATTCCGGATCGGCGATCATGCGTTTGGCTTCTTCCCAGCCTGCGCGTGCGTGGGCGATGTCGCGGTCGCGGTCCTGGGTTTCCCAGGTGAAGCCTTCGCCCATGGCTTTGATGGTGACGAGGTCGGGGAATTTTTCCAGCACGGTGCGCTCGCCTGTGCCCCATGCGCCTTTCACAAATTGCACGATGCCGGATTTAAGCCCGTGGCCCACGTGCCGGAACACCATGCCGAAGGCGGCGGTGGATTTGCCTTTGCCTTTTCCGGTGTGGACAATGAGCAGACCTTTCTCAATAGTTTTGCCCGCCATGATCTTGTCGCGGGCGGCTTTTTTCTTGGCCATTTTTTCGTTGTGGCGTGCGCTGTCTTTTTCGAGTTCTTCGGTCATTGAATCAAATCTTTCAAACGGTCGTGAACGGAGTTGAGGCGAGGTTGCCACAATCCACGCGCTATGGCTTCTTGAAATCTGGCTGCCATTTCGCGCAGCGCTGCAGGGTTGTTGTCGAACATGAACTGCCGCGTGGCAGTGTCTTCAATATAGGCGTCATAGGCCAAATCGAAATGGTGGGATTTCACCGCGTCTGCGGTGGCGGCGAAGGCAAACATGTAATCGACCGTGGCTGCGATTTCGAAAGCGCCCTTGTAGCCGTGGCGTTTCACACCGTTGATCCATTTCGGGTTGACCACACGCGAGCGGACGACGCGGGCAATTTCCTCGTCAAGGGTGCGGATCACCGGGCGTTCGGGGCGGGAGTGATCGTTGTGATAAACCACAGGTTTTTTGCCGGATGCGGTTTCGACAGCCGCTACCATGCCGCCTTCGAATTGATAGTAGTCATCAGAGTCGAGAATATCATGCTCGCGGTTATCTTGATTGTGGATGACGGCTTCAATTTTGCTGAGACGATCGCGAAAAGAAGTTTCGTCGTTGCGGCCCTGTTCGTGGGTGCCGTAGACATAGGCGCCCCAGGTTACATAGGCGGCGGCGAGGTCGGCTTTGCTGGACCAGATGCCTTCGTCGATCAGGGCTTGCAGGCCAGCACCATAGGCACCAGGTTTTGATCCGAATATGCGGGCGGTTGAAAGAGAGGCGGCCAACGGGTTGTCATCGGCGTCTTCTTCAAGGGCTGCAACAGCATTGATGGCGCGGTCCAGCAGCTCGATTTGTACGGGAAAAGCATCGCGGAAAAACCCCGATATTCGCAAGGTCACGTCGACGCGCGGGCGACCCAAGGCGGCAAGGGGCTGCACTTCATAACCAGTGACGCGCCAGCTTGCGGTGTCCCAAACCGGCTTTACTCCCATCAACCACATGGCTTGGGCGAGGTCATCGCCGCCGGTGCGCATGTTGGCCGTGCCCCAGCAAGATAATCCAACATTTTTAAGGTGTTGGCCTGTGTCCTGAAAGTGGCGTGTGAGAAGGGCATCGGCAGAAGCTTTGCCCAATGTCCAGGCTGCGGGGGTGGGCAGGGTGCGGTTGTCGAGGGAATAGAAATTGCGGCCCGTGGGCAGAACGTCGAGGCGACCGCGCGTTGGCGCGCCTGAGGGGCCGGGGGGGACGGATTGGCCGTTAAGGGCGCGGAGCAGGTTGGTGATTTCGGACGGGCCGCAAGAGGCGAGGGTGGGGCGAAGGGTGGTTTGGATGAATTCCAGCACTGAGCCTGTGGAAACACCCCCTCCCGGCTTCGCCGTACTCCCCCGGCCCAAGGGGGCCAAGGGAGAAAGAACATTTTTCTCCCTCGGCCCCTTGGCCGGGGGAGTACCCGAAGGGGGAGGGGGTGTTGCAACAAGTGATGTTGCAAACAATTCGAGACGTTCAACCGTATCGCCAACAGTTCGCCACGGATCATTTGAAACCTCCAGCAACTCCCGTGGCCGCGGCCCTTGCCAAACATCGCCCATCACACAATCCAGCGGATCAAATCCCAATTCCAAATCATCAGCCAAAGCCCGGATCAGTGATGGTCTGTCGCCACCCGGCACGCGCGTCAACGCCACCAGCGAATCCATCTCCTGCCGCCCCGTCGGGCTTTCACCCAGGATATGCAGGCCATCGCGAATCTGCGCCTCTTTCAGATCGCACAGGAACGTGTCGAGTTTTTGCAAGTCGGCATCATCGTCGCCGGTGAAACCTGCGTCCTTGTCCATGTTGTGATGGCGCGTCAGGTCGAGAATGTTCTGCTTGAGCAAAGTCAAGCGGCGACGGTCGAGACCGGCAGCGAGATAGTATTCATCAACAAGGGCTTCCAAATCTTTGAGCGGACCATAGCTTTCAGCCCGGGTGAGTGGCGGCGTAAGGTGGTCGATGATGACGGCAGAGGCGCGACGCTTGGCGGCGGTGCCTTCGCCGGGGTCGTTGACGATGAAGGGATAAATATGGGGGATGGGGCCGAGGATGGCATCAGGGTAGCAGTTTTCAGACAGGCCAACGGATTTGCCGGGCAGCCACTCCAAGTTGCCGTGTTTGCCATTGTGGATGATGGCGTGGGCACCGAATACGTGACGGACCCAGAGGTAAGTTGCGATGTAGCCGTGGGGTGGCACCAGGGCCGGGTCATGGTAGGTGGCTTTGGGGTCAATGTTGTAACCCCGTGCGGGCTGAATGCCGACGACGACATTGCCGAAACTGATGAAGGGAAGTTGGAAAGCGCCATTTATAAGGGATGGGTCAGCTTCAGGGGGGCCCCAACGGGCAGTGACTTCGGCGCGGATTTTTAGGGGCAGGGTGGCGAAGTGAGTTTCGTAGTTTGAAAGTGGGAGAGAAATTTCGGACTGTTTGTCACTGGTGGCGTTTGTCCGATTGGCTTGCAGAGCTTCGATCAAATTGTTTCCATCTAAACTCCAACGCTCGTCATTCCCGCGAAGGCGGGAATCCCGCTTTTGGCTCGGTGTCTGAGTCAAAGCGGGATCCCCGCC
>JANONM010000083.1:0-7317 GCA_031420855.1 Hyphomicrobiales bacterium | reverse complement strand
TGAAAAGCCTGTGCTTGTCGAGAAAATTGAACAACTTGAAAAACATTTGCGCATCTCGCTGCTGCCGAAGGATGCGGCAGACGAGCGTAACGTCATTCTCGAAGTGCGGGCCGGAACCGGCGGCGATGAAGCGGCCATTTTTGCAGGCGACCTGTTTCGCATGTACCAGCGCTATGCGGCGTCAAAGAACTGGCGGGTTGAAATCATTTCCACCAGCGATGGCGAGCATGGGGGCTACAAGGAAGTCATCGCCAATATTTTTGGCTCAGGGGCCTATGCCCATCTTAAATTCGAATCCGGGGTTCACCGGGTGCAACGGGTGCCGGCCACGGAAACGCAAGGGCGCATTCATACCTCGGCTGCCACGGTTGCGGTGCTGCCGGAAGCTGAGGAAGTTGATATCAAGATCGAAGACAAGGATTTGCGGATCGACGTTTACCGTTCCTCGGGACCGGGTGGACAATCGGTCAACACCACGGATTCAGCGGTGCGGGTGACCCATATTCCAACTGGCATTGCGGTGGCGCAGCAGACTGAAAAATCCCAACTCAAGAACAAGAACACGGCGATGAAGCTGCTGCGGGCCAAGCTCTATGACATGGAGCGCGAACGTTTGGACAAGGAACGCTCGGCAGCCCGCAAGGGGCAAGTGGGATCAGGCGACCGGTCGGAGCGCATCCGCACCTATAATTTCCCGCAAGGCCGCCTGACAGATCACCGGATCAATCTGACGCTCTATAAATTGCCTGAAATCATTGAAGGGCCTGCCCTTGAAGATGTTGTGCAAGCGCTGGTGACGGATCATCAGGCCACTTTGATGGCGGAGCAGGATGACAACGGTTAAGGCGCTGCTGGCCGGGGCGCGGCAGCGGCTGATCAGGGCTGACATCGATAATGCAGCGCTGGATGCACGGTTGCTGTTGCAAGAAATGACAGGCCTGAGCCATGCCGAAATTGTTGCAAGTCCAGAGTTTGAAGTTACCGCCGACGACGCAGCAAAATTTGAAGCCCTTATAGATCGTCGCACAAGTTCCGAACCAGTTTCGCGCATCTTGGGAAAACGCGAATTTTATGGCCGGGAATTTGTTGTCACGCTGGATGTGCTTGATCCGCGGGCCGATACGGAAGCACTCCTGGAACTCTGTTTGGACCATGTGGCCAAGGATCAGGCGTTGCGCATTCTCGATCTTGGCACGGGAAGCGGCATCCTGGCGCTTTCGCTGGCGGCTGAATTGCGGTTGGCCACGATTGAAGCGCTGGATGTTTCAGAAGCTGCGTTGAAAGTGGCGCGGATCAATGCCGACAAACTGGGTGTTGCCGAACGATGCAACTTGCATTTGGGGAACTGGTTTTCAGGTTGCACCGGGACCTATGATCTCGTCGTCTCAAATCCCCCCTATATTGAAACAGCAGCGGTTGCCGGCCTTCCGCCTGATGTACGGAATTTTGATCCGCTGCTGGCGCTGGATGGTGGTGGCGATGGCTTGTCGGCTTACCGTGTCATTGCGCGGGAATGTTCGTCTTACCTCTCGGGCGAGGGCAAGGTGGCCGTTGAGATTGGGGCAGGCCAACAGGCCGATGTCACATCACTCTTTGAACGCCATGGGTTTTCCTGCCTTGAAGCCCGCCAAGACCTGGGTGGCCATGTGCGCGCCTTGATTTTTGGCGTGGCGGTTTCAGATTGAAAATTTCCGTTGGAATCACGCTACGGATAGGCTAAAAGAAACTTGTATTCCTGCAATTTGTGATTTTTGAGCTGCTCTACGAAGGTTATTCGTATTGTATCCGGGCACAAAATTTGAGATGGCAGCGCCGCTTGTGGCGCAAACTGTCTCGCAGGGCAAACAGGCAATCAGGATTTGTGTGAACTGATCAAGCTCGCTTGGCTTCAATTGTGCACCGCGAATGGCGGATCTGCTCATGTCAGCAGTCCAGTGATCGTGCGGGAGCAGCGCTTTCAATTTTACAGTGGTAATGGATTTTCATGAGACCTGGACAACACAACACCAACAACAACAAGAACCGCAATCGCAACCGCAACAACAATAGCAACAACCGCCGCAACAGTAACACTGGCGGTGGTCAGCAGGGCGGCAGCGGTGCAAACCGGGTTTACGACAGCAATGGACCGGATGTGAAATTGCGCGGCACGGCGCAAACCATTGCCGAAAAATACATGCAGCTGGCGCGGGACGCCAACAGTTCTGGCGACCGGGTTGCGGCTGAGAGTTATTACCAGTTCGGCGACCATTACTACCGCGTATGGCTGGCCGCCCAGCCCGTGGGACAACCCATTCAGTTTGCCCGTCGCAATGCTGAAGATGAATTTGATGAAGACGGCAATGAGATTATTCCTGAAGCCGAAGGTGCCGAGAACGAAAGCGCTGAAGGTCCGGAAAATGTAGAGACTTCATCTGTTGCTGAAACAGGTGAGGCCCAACCGGAGGGCGATGGCTATCAGCCCCGTCAAGCCAACAACAATCGCAACCCCAACCAGAACCGCGAAGGCGGCAACAACCGCAACTTCCGCCAACGTTTGCCGCGCCGCAATGACCGCTTCAATGCCGATGGCAGCAGCAACCCCCCGTCTGCCAATGTGAACAATGCAGCAGCGCCTGAGGGTTCAGGCGAGAACACAGAACACACCGAACGTTTTGAGGTGGCACCAGAACGGCCAGAGCGACAAGAACGTTCAGAACGGCAAGAGCGACAAGAGCGCGTCATTGTCCAGGATATGCCCGCGCAGGATCCCGGCAACTGGGAAGCACCATCGTTCCTGACCCGACCCACACCGATTGTCAGCAGTGAAGGGGAAGCAACAGAAGTTGCGGCTCCTGTCGTGCGTGCACCGCGAGGCCGACGCCCAAAGGCAGTGGTGGCAGAAGTTCCTGATACTTCATCTCAAGGGGATTAGAGTATCGGGCGATCAATTGTAGTGCATGACATTTTGTTTCCGTCATTCCAAACGCACGCGTAGCGCAGCGGAGTAAGCGATTTGGAACCCCGCTTGGGGCGGGCAAAGCGGAGTTCCAAATCACTCATTCCGCTGCGCTACACTCGCGTTTGGAATGACGTTATTTTTGGATTTAACTGACCGCCCGATGCTTTAATCGACCATCATCGCTTGCGACCATCTTGTCGGTCTGAAAATCAATCCCATATGGATAGGGAGAGAAACGGCCAGTGCTGCCTGCAAGGGGGCAATGGTGCGTTTTCCGTGCAACTGTTCATGACGGCGATTTTGGCATGCCTATGGGTGCTGCAATCGTGCCGAGACGGAAGGGATGGGTTATGGATTTCGAGAAATACACAGAACGTTCGCGGGGTTTCTTGCAGGCGGCTCAATCACTGGCCCTGCGTGAGGGGCACCAGCGTTTTACACCAGAGCATGTGCTCAAGGTTTTGCTGGATGATGAAGAGGGTTTGGCTTCCGGGCTGATCAAGGCCAGTGGCGGCGATCCGCGTTTGGCGCTGGCCCATGTGGAAGCCTCGCTGGCCAAGATGCCGAAGGTTTCCGGCGGTGGGGCAGGGCAAGTTTATCTCGCACCAGAGTTGGCCCGGGTGTTTGATGCGGCGCAAAAATTGGCAACCAAATCCGGCGACAGTTTTGTCACGGCAGAGCGCCTGTTGCAGGCCTTGGCCATGGAAAAAAGTGATGCCGCTGCGGCACTCAAGGCAGCTGATGTTACCCCGCAGGGGTTGAATGGTGCGATCAACGCTATCCGCAAGGGCCGCACGGCTGATTCCACCTCTGCCGAACAATCCTATGACGCCCTGAAAAAATATGCCCGTGACCTGACGGAAGTGGCGCGGGAAGGCAAGCTTGATCCGGTGATTGGGCGCGATGAAGAAATCCGCCGAACCATGCAGGTCCTGTCGCGGCGGACCAAAAACAATCCCGTGCTGATTGGCGAACCGGGTGTTGGCAAGACGGCGATTGCCGAAGGCCTCGCACTTCGTATCGTCAAGGGCGATGTGCCGGAATCCCTCAAAGACAAAAAACTCCTGTCACTCGACATGGGAGCCTTGATCGCTGGCGCAAAATTCCGCGGCGAGTTTGAGGAACGTTTGAAAGCCGTGCTCTCCGAAGTTACGGCAGCAGAAGGCGGCATCATCCTGTTCATTGATGAAATGCACACGCTTGTTGGTGCTGGCAAGGCCGAAGGTGCCATGGATGCTTCCAATCTTTTGAAACCAGCCTTGGCGCGGGGTGAATTGCATTGCGTGGGGGCCACGACCTTGGATGAGTATCGCAAACATGTGGAAAAGGACGCGGCTTTGGCCCGGCGCTTCCAACCGATATTTGTCAATGAGCCAACGGTGGAGGATTCGATTTCGATCCTGCGCGGCATCAAGGAAAAATATGAGTTGCACCATGGGGTGCGGATTACCGATGCGGCCATCGTGGCAGCGGCTACATTGTCCAGCCGCTATATCTCGGACCGCTTCCTGCCCGACAAGGCCATCGACTTGATGGATGAGGCGGCATCGCGTTTGCGGATGCAGGTTGATTCAAAGCCAGAGGAACTCGACGAACTGGACCGCCGGATCATGCAATTGCAGATCGAGCGTGAGGCCCTGAAAAAAGAAAGTGATGCGGCTTCGAAAGACCGTCTGGTACGGTTGGAAAAAGAACTGGCGGAGACAGAAGAAAAATCGGCTGTGATGACGCGCGACTGGCAGGCTGAAAAAGAAAAGCTGGCTTCTGCTTCCAGGCTCAAGGAAGAACTGGAAGCAGCGCGGCGTGATCTGGAACTGGCCCAGCGCAAAGGTGATTTTGCCTTGGCCGGCGAGTTGACCTATGGCCGTATCCCTGAACTTGAAAAGAAAATGCAGGTTGCCGAGGCTGCGGGCAATTCGAAGATTTTGGAGGAAGCCGTAACCGCTTCCCATGTGGCCCAGATTGTTTCACGCTGGACTGGCATTCCCGTTGACAAGATGCTGGAGGGCGAGCGGGAGAAACTGCTGGCCATGGAGGCTGCCTTGCAGACCCGCGTGGTCGGGCAGGAAGAAGCGGTTGCCGCTGTTTCGACAGCCGTGCGGCGGGCGCGGGCGGGCTTGCAGGATCCCAATCGGCCCATTGGTTCATTCATGTTTCTGGGACCTACGGGTGTTGGCAAAACCGAATTGACCAAGGCATTGGCGGCCTATCTTTTCGACGATGAGCACGCCATGGTTCGGGTCGACATGTCGGAATACATGGAGAAACACGCGGTTTCGCGGCTGATTGGCGCACCTCCGGGCTATGTGGGGTATGATGAAGGCGGTGCCCTGACGGAAGCGGTGCGCCGCCGCCCTTATCAGGTCGTGCTGTTCGATGAAATCGAAAAGGCCCATCCCGATGTGTTCAACGTGCTCTTGCAAGTGCTCGATGATGGTCGGCTGACCGATGGCCAGGGGCGCACGGTTGATTTCAAAAACACGCTGATCATCATGACGTCAAATTTGGGATCGGAGTTTCTTGTCAATCTTGGCGAGGACCAGGATTCAGACCAGGTGAAAGACCAGGTGATGGACGTGGTCAGGCGGCAGTTCCGTCCGGAGTTCATCAACCGCGTCGATGACATCATCCTGTTCCACCGCCTGAAACGGCAGCACATGGGGGCGATTGTTGACATCCAGTTGGCGCGGCTGGACAAATTGCTCCGTGAACGGAATATTACCGTTTCCCTGTCGCCGGAAGCCAACACCCTGTTGGCTGAACGGGGCTATGATCCGGCCTATGGGGCAAGACCCTTAAAGCGGGTGATCCTGAAATCCATTCAGGATCCCCTGGCGGAAGAAATCCTTTCGGGGCGGATCAAGGATGGTGACAGCGTCACGGTCACTGTCAAGGACGGCAAGTTGATGTTCAACGGTGCCTTGCTGGAAACCGAACGGCAGAAGCCCGTGCCACAGACTTTGACTTTGCACTGACCGCATTGCGGGGAACGTTGCCACGGCAACGTCCCCGCGCTAGCATTCTGCTTTGGGGCTGAAGTGCAGCGGGGATTCCAGCATTGTCGAAGACGGTCCTGATCACGGGTGCGAGTGATGGCATCGGTTTTGAAATTGCCCGTTTGGCTATCGCTGAGGGCTATACAGTGACCATGCTGGCGCGGGATGAAACCCGCCTCAGGTTTGCTGCAGACACCCTGAATTGGGGAATAAAACCGCGCTTTGCCGCGATCGATCTGACGGATGAGCGCCAGCGCCGCAACTACATGATTGGCATGGAGGAGGCTGACTATATTCCCGACATCCTGGTGAATAATGCGGGCATTGGATTTGCCGGTGATTTTGCCGATGTGCCATGGGAAAAACTGGAAAACCTGTTTAACCTCAACATGATTGCAACGGCCCATCTCACCCATTGGATGTTCAACCGCATGAAGATCCGGGGCAGCGGTTCGATCATCAACATGTCTTCTGCCATTGCCACACGTCCCGCACCATGGTTTGCCGCCTACTCAGCCAGCAAGGCGTTTATCAACAGTCTTTCACAGGCCTTGCATGTGGAGGGAAAGCCCTATGGTGTGCATGTCGCGGTGGTGCATCCGCCTGAAGTCCGCACCCGCCGCATGGTCAACCGGCAAAAGGCTGATCTGACGGCAACCCTTGCCCTTTATGCCTTGCCCAGTTTATCGGCTGCCCACGTGGCACAAGTGGTTTTGCAGACGGCAGCAAATCGCCGCCGCTCCGTGGCTCCCGGGTTGCTCACTTGGCTTGCCATGTCATCGGCGGGAAAACTGCCGGACTGGATGGATTTGTTCATCATGTCGGTGTTGTTTCGCCAGCGTAAATGGCTGCAACCGCCGTCGGAAGAAGAAATGACATCGCTGGAAAAAACCCCGCCGGGGATTGAGGTCTAGAGCATGAGTTGATCAATTGAATCTGAGGCACCGTCATTCCAAACGCCCGCCCTATCGCGGGCGATTTGGAACCCCCCTTTGGTCACGACAAGCGCATCTCGCTGAAAGAAAGCGGGGTTCCAGCTCGCGCTCCGCAAGGGCTACGCTTGGCTGGAATGACGCTGGTTGAGTGTAATTCTTTCCCCGGACAGTGGTGCATGAACGCGGGGATGAGGTTGTTTTATGGATGTGAATCCTTCTGACCACCTGATGCTACAAAGACTGCTTATTTGGCATTGTCTCTTTCACCCACCACATGTCAGAGAAGAATTTAAAAATGAACCTCGCAACCTTCAACACGTTTTGTGAATCCCTGCCACAGGTTTTTCACGTGGTGCAATGGGGTGGTGCCCATGTCTGGAAAGTCGGTGGTTCGGCGGGCAAGATGTTTGCCATTGCCTGGGACCGGGAAGTGGAGGGCGTTCAT
>JANONM010000082.1:0-2227 GCA_031420855.1 Hyphomicrobiales bacterium | reverse complement strand
CCCACGATCAAGGTGGCTGAGGCCGCAAAAGTCCTGGAAAACACACAACGTGACATCAATATTGCTTTGATGAACGAATTGGCAATGATTTTGGACCGTATGAACGTCCGGACTAAGGATGTGTTGGAAGCAGCAGCAACGAAATGGAATTTTCTGCGCTTTTCGCCAGGCCTTGTGGGAGGCCATTGTATCGGTGTCGATCCCTACTATCTCACATCATGTGCCGAAGCTTTGGGTTATAACCCGCAGGTGATTTTGGCGGGTCGGCGTCTAAATGATGATATGGGGCGCTTTGTTGCGAACAAGACTGTGAAACTCCTGGTTCAACAAAGGTTACCGATTAATACCGCTAAGGTAGGTTTGCTGGGGCTGACGTTCAAGCAAGATGTCCCTGATCTGCGCAATTCGAAGGTGCCGGATATTGTGAAGGAACTGAAGGACTTTGGAATATCCACCATTGTTCATGATCCTATGGCGGATCACCAAAGTGCGCAGGATGAATATGGCATATCTTTGAGCCCACTTTCGGATTTCCGCGATCTTGACGCGTTGATACTTGCCGTTAACCATCGGGACTACGTAAAAAACCCGTCTGAAGTTATTGCGATGGTCAAAACATGCGGTGTGCTCGTTGACGTCAAATCAGTCCTCGCCCCAGCCACAATTCCGACCGGCATGGCCTACTGGAGCCTTTGACGACTTTGTTGTTTCAAACAAACAAGAAGTCAGTTGCGTCCAAAGTAAATGCTGCGGCACTCTTTACGATGATAGAACTTCCTGCTTCAAAACCTGTGATGGTCACTTGTGTTGTGCCTTGACCTGCAAAGGTGAGATTTGAGAACTGCGACGCAAGAGTGGAACCGAAGCTCAACTTATCTGTTCCATCCGTGTAGTCAGAGATCAGATCGTTGCCAACAGCTATGCCTGAAAAGCGGAAGGTGTCGTTGCCCGCACCACCATGGAGGAAATCGTTCCCTGACATGCCATTTAAAGTGTCGTTGCCGCGGTTGCCATAAAAACGGTTGGCAAGTGCGTCACCTGTTAAACTGTCGTCGTATAGAGAGCCGTACAGCTGTTCGATACCTTTCAAGCTATCACCTTGTGCGTCGCCGCCTGTATTGATATTAGAAGTGAGGTTCACCACCACAGCACTTGCAGAGGTGGTGTAATATGCCAGATCAAATGTGTCGGCTCCGCCGTCGATGGTATCGGCACCAAGGCCGCCATGGAAACTATCATTTCCCGCTCCACCTATTAATTGGTCGTTACCCGCTCCGCCTGCTAGGATGTTCGCTATCCCATTGCCAGTAATGACATCACGCATACCTGAACCTGTCACATTTTCGATGTCCACCAGCCTGTCACCCTGGGCATCGCCGTTCAGTCCGGTGCCGGTGGCAAGGTTGACGGTCACACCAACCGCAGAAGCCGCATAGCTGGCTGAGTCAATGCCGTCTCCGCCGTTGAGTGCATCGGCGCTGGCACCGCCTGTGAGGGTATCATTGCCGGCGAGGCCATTGATTTGGTCGATGGCGGCAGTTCCCGCCAAAGTTTCTGCGACCGCCGTGCCATTGATGATGTTGGGACCGGAGGCATCATCATTAATGATGGTTGCAGTGGCACTTGCGGTGCCGAGAACAAGACCTGTCGTAGGTGATTTTATCGTCAGGGCGAAGGATTCATTTTGTTCGATGGTTGTGTCGCGCAGGACCGAAACCAAAACAGTCTTTACGGTTTCGCCTGGCGCAAAAACCACGGAACCTGAAAGGGCGCCGCTAAAATCGGCAGCGTTTGCCGCTGCGGTGCCGTTACCGGCGACGGTGTAGGAAATCGATTGGCTTGAAAATGCCGCAGCGTTCAGGCGGATTTCGAAACTGTAGACGGTGGTACCGGTGTTGCCTTCATTCTGTGATGGGGTGAGAGCCGTGGCCGAAACAGTGCGCACTGGCACACCCGTGGTAATTGGAAGTTGGGCAAGAGTCTTGGCCCCATCAGCGAACTGGAAACTTTCGACAGCTGTCACCTTATCGATGGAACCATCAGTGCCATAGACAGTATAGGTCGCTGTGGTCGCGTTATAGTTAAAGGCATAGGTTGCAAAATTGCCAGAAAACACCGCCGTATCGGCATTGGTGCCGCCGTTCAGCGTGTCGTTGCCTAGACCACCGTTCAAAATATCGATGCCCGCTCCGCCATTCAGGGTGTCGTTGCCGCCATTGCCAAAGAG
>JANONM010000081.1:0-5606 GCA_031420855.1 Hyphomicrobiales bacterium | reverse complement strand
GCAGACAGCCGCGCCCGAAAGATTGAGCGCGGAAGTGACGCCCAGCAGCTTCTTGACGATGAACCCCTGCCCGTCGTGATAGGAAACCCCGGCAAAGCGCAGTGGCAGCTTGGTCTCGCGTTCCATCGTCCAGGTGGTGTTGCGGGCCAGCATATCGATGGCGCCGGCTTCGAGCCTGTCGAAACGGTCCTGCGCCTTGACCGGCACGAACTCCACGGCGGCGGCATCGCCCAGCGTGGCGGCGGCCACCGCCTTGCAGAAATCGACGTCGAAGCCTGCCCATTGTCCGCCGGCCGCTTTCGCCGCGAAGCCCTGCAAGCCGGGATTGACGCCGCAGAGCAGCCTGCCCCGCGCCTTCACGTCATCGAGCGTTGCCGCCTGCGCCGCCGCCGCCATCGTCAAGGCAAACGCAAACCCTGCCAGAACATGCTTCATGATCCATTCCGATTCCTGTATGCGCCGCGGGCAAGATTAGCCCGTCAAGGGGCCGCTGCCAAGTTCAGTGCAAGATTTGGCTGAGGAACAGCTTGGTGCGCTCGCTCTTGGGGTTGGAGAAGAATTCCTCCGGCGCGTTCTGCTCGACGATCTGGCCGCGGTCCATGAATATCACCCGGTGCGCCTCCTGCCGGGCGAATGCCATTTCATGGGTCACGCACAGCATGGTCATGCCGCTTTCGGCCAAGTCCACCATGACTTCGAGGACTTCCTTGATCATCTCGGGATCGAGCGCCGACGTCGGCTCGTCGAACAGCATGATCTTGGGGTTCATGCACAAGGCCCTGGCGATCGCCACGCGCTGCTGCTGGCCGCCCGATAGCTGGCCTGGATATTTCAGCGCCTGCTCGGGGATTTTCACGCGGGTGAGATATTTCATCGCCGCAACTTCAGCCTCAGCCTTCGGTGTCTTGCGCACCCACATGGGAGCAAGCGTGCAATTCTCAAGCACTGTCAGATGCGGGAACAGGTTGAAGTGCTGGAACACCATGCCAACTTCGCGGCGCACATCGTCAATGTTTTTCAAATTGGCCGTGAGCGGAATGCCATTGACAATGATGTCGCCCTTCTGGTGTTCTTCCAGCCGGTTGATGCAACGGATCAACGTCGACTTGCCGGAGCCCGAGGGGCCGCAGATGACGATCTTTTCACCCCGACCGACTTTCAGGTTGATGTCGCGCAAGACATGGAACTGGCCGTACCATTTGTTGACGCCACTCATTTCAACGACGAAAGCACTTGCCATTTCTACCTCTTGTGACCGGTGTTGAGCCTGCGCTCGATGAACATGGAATAGTGCGACATGGCAAAGCAGATGACCCAGTAGATCAGCGCCAGCGCGAAGTAACCGGTGTTGGCCGTCTGCGCCGAGGCCCACTTGGGATCGTTGAACCCTGCTTGCACGATGCCAAGCAAATCGTAAATGCCGACGACAGTGACAAGGCTGGTGTCCTTGAACAGGCTGATGAAATTATTGACGATGGACGGGATCACCACTTTCAGGGCCTGCGGCATGACAATGAGGCCCATGGTTTTCCAATAGGAAAGTCCCATGGCCTGGGCACCCTCATATTGGCCTTTCGGTATGGCCTGAAGGCCGCCACGAATGATTTCTGCCATGTAGGCGGAGGCAAACAATGCCGTGCCGGTGACGGCTGTCAACAACTTGTCCGGGTTCACACCTGGCGGCATGAACAGCGGAAACATGTTGGCGGCCATGAACAGCACCAACACGAGTGGCACGCCGCGCACGGTTTCAATAAAGATTGTGCAGAGCAGACTGACGATCGGCATGCTGGAGCGCCGGCCCAGCGCCAGCAACATGCCGAGCGGGGCTGATACCACGATCGCCGTGACGGACAGAACGAGGGTGATGAGCATGCCGCCCCATTGTTCGGTTTCAACTGGTGTCAGTCCAAACCAACCACCCAGCAAAAGCACGAAGGCGATGACGGGATAGATCAGGAAAAAGAAGGCGGCATTCCAGGGCTTGAAGGGAATGGCGGGGATCATCAGGCCCGCCAATGAAAGGGCACCGATGACATAAACCAGGTCGACCCGCCAACGTTCTGCTTGCGGATAAAAGCCATAGACCCACTGGGCCGACCGCGCCTTGATGAAAGGCCAGCATGCTCCTGCCCCTTCAACGTTGCAGAGTTCACGGTCAGGTGCTGTCCACACGCCGCGCAGGATTGCCCAGTCAAACAGGGTCCAGGCTGTCCAGGCCAACAGAGCCGTGATGAGGGCTGCAAGCACGCTACCCCATACGGAATTGAAAACCCGTTCGCGGGCGGCATGGACCAATCCCACTTCGCCAGAAGGCGGGGGCAGAAGAGGCGCATCAGCGCTGCGGACATAGCCTGCCATCTCAGCGCTCCACCAGTTTCATGCGGGCGTTGAACCAGTTCATGAACAGCGATGTCACAAGACTTGTGGCGAGATAGACGATCAGGGCAATGGAGAAGACTTCGATGGCCTTGCCGGACTGGCTGTTGACAGTACCCGCCGCATACATGAGATCGGGGTAACCGATGGCCACGGCGAGGGATGAGTTCTTGGTGAGGTTGAGATATTGGCTGGTGAGCGGCGGGATGATGACGCGCATGGCCTGGGGGATCACTACGAGACGCAGCGTCTTGCCGTTGTTCAGACCCAACGCGCTTGATGCTTCCGTCTGGCCATGGCTGACGGCAATGATGCCGGAGCGGACGATTTCGGCAATGAAGGTGGCGGTGTAAATCACCAGTGCAAGGAAAAGCGCGATGAATTCCGGCACCAGCGTCATGCCGCCCTTGAAGTTGAAGCCCGCCAGTTCAGGATAACTCCAGGTCACAGGCCAGCCTGCTGCGAGCAATCCGATGAAGGGTGCGGCAATGATGAGGGGAATCGAAATCCACCACACCGGAAGGATCTGTCCCGTCGCTTCCTGGCGTTTCCAAGACCAGCGCCGGAATGCCCACGTGCCCACAAGAGCGGCAGCAAGCAGTGCCAGAGATAGCCAGGCACCATCACCAAACGTGGCGTGCGGTGTTGTTATGCCGCGGTTGCTGACGAACAAGGTGTCTGAAATGTTGATGGCCTGCTTCACACCCGGCAGCGGTTTCAAAACCAGCGCGTACCAGATGAAGATTTGCAGCAGCAACGGAATGTTGCGGACGATTTCAATGTAGATCGTGGCGGCGGAGGAAATCACCCAGTTCTTCGACAACCGCATGACGCCGACGATGAAACCGAGAAGGGTGGCGAAGACGATGCCGACGATGGACACAAGTGCGGTGTTATAAAAGCCCGCAAGCAAAGCGCGCCCGAAATTTGAACTTGAACTGTACTCGATCAGCGAAGTCGACAGGTCAAAGCCGGCCGCCTTGCCGAGAAAATCAAAGCCAAAGTTCTGGTTGAGCTTGACCAGATTGGCCTGGGTGTTGGCGACAATCCAGTAGAGTCCCCAGGCCAGCAGCGCGAGCACGATCAGCTGGCTGACAATGCCGCGCAGTTTCGGATTGTATAACCAATCCAAGCCGCTGCCTTTTGGTGCGGAGGTAAAGCGTTTGTCGGATTGGTCGATCATTTGATCTTGATGAAAGGCCCCACCTCAGCCCCTCCCCAAGAATGGGGGAGGGGAGAAGTCTTCACCCCTACCCGCTTTGCGGGGAGGGGCCGGGGGTGGGGACTGACTTCGCGTTTAGCGGATCGGGGGGGCGTATTGCAGGCCGCCCTGGTTCCACAGCGCATTCTTGCCGCGGGCAATGTTGAGCTGGGCGAGGTTTTTGTCAAACACTTCGCCATAATTTCCAACTTGCTTGATGGCGTTGTAGGCCCAATCCGGGCCAAGGCCGAGGCCCTTGCCGAAATCATTGTCAGATTCTGTGCCGTCGGGGTTCTTGACCTTGGTGGACAGCAGACGCTGGATTTCCGGATTGGCTGAGGCTTTCATTTCGTCGACGTTCTTGGACGTGACGCCGAGTTCTTCCGCATTCAGCATGGCGTTGTGAACCCACTTCACGATGTTGAACCACTGCGGATCGCTCTGGCGCACGACAGGCCCGAGTGGCTCCTTCGAGATGATTTCAGGCAGCACCATGTGTTCGGCAACATTGGTCAATTTCAGGCGTTCAGCATAAATCTGGGACTGGTCGGTGGAATATACGTCGCAACGGCCTTCCTGATAAGCCTTCAGAACCTCTTCGTTTTTTTCAAAGGCGACGACCTTGTATTCCAGCTTGTTGGATTTGAAATAGTCGGCGAGGTTCAGTTCTGTCGTCGTTCCGGTCTGCACACAAACCGAAGCGCCGCCCAACTCCGCAGCAGACTTCACATTGAGTTTGGTCGGCACCATGAAGCCTTGGCCGTCATAGTAAGTGACGCCAGCAAAGGTCAGGCCCAGCGTGGTGTCGCGGCTCATGGTCCAGGTCGAGTTGCGTGAGAGAACGTCGATGGCGCCGGATTGAAGGGCGGTGAAACGCTCCTTGGCGTTGAGCGGCGAGAACTTCACCTTGGTGGCATCGCCCAGAACAGCGGCGGCAAGGGCGCGGCAGAAGTCCACGTCAAAACCGGTCCAATTGCCCTGGTCATCGGGAACGCCAAAGCCAATGACGCCGGGGTTGGAACCGCATTGGATAAAGCCCTTGGCTTTCACATCATCCAAAGTGGCGGCGTTGGCAGCAACGGCGGTGAGGCCGAAGACTGACGCCATCACAAGTGTCTTGAGAAATTTCATTGCAATGTGCTCCCTGTACGAACCAATTCTGGTTCAAGCATTCAAAAGCTGATGAAGTTCAGCTTGCAGCAAACGTCGTCTCATTCGTTCGAACGGTCAAGTCCCAAAAAGGCGATTGTCATCAATTGTACCCAGAGTTTTTCGTTCGCGTTATGTTTCAAGAAAAGGCGATGCCATGACTGAATTCTGCCGCCCGGTCGTCTATCAATGCCGAGGCGCAACCACGACAAACGAATTTGAGCAGCCTGTTGGTCCGCCGTGATGGCAAAGGCAAATTTGAATGCAACAAAGTGGAGTGGCACCGCAAATTCGTGTAATTCGAGCCAGATGTAGTGCTGGCACCGGGATTTGCGCCGGAAATTGCGGTGACGATGGGGGAATTACCGTTGTTGTGAGGAGGGGGGACTAAGCGGCAACCAATAGCCGGTGCATCTCCCGTTCAAATTCAAAGCGCAACTGATTGGCTTCTTCTTCCGGCAACCAGTTTGCCATGTTTGGAAATATGATCTGCCATACGCCAGCATCGTTTTCATTCCATGGCATGGTGTGTGCGGCCTTGGCTTTTGCCAGAACGTCATGCAAACGCTTACGGATAACAACCGGGTCGGGCTGATCGCTTTTCTGCGGTGAAGCCATGCGGTTTTCGCCTTCACCAAACAGGCTGCCTTGCGCGGGACTGTGCCCTAAAAGATCGTTTTGCGTCATATCAATCATTCGGTGCTGGGGCCAAGCCAATGGCGGCTCGCCCCATGACCTTCTTCAAAGTCTTCGACAGTATTTTATCTGCCTTGGCGCTTAAATCAATCATTTCGGCAATTCGTCCACAGATGTCGCGCAGCACGGTGGCCAGTGCCAAATCCACCTCCAGCCCGCCCACGCCTCAATGACCTGTTGC
>JANONM010000080.1:0-4064 GCA_031420855.1 Hyphomicrobiales bacterium | reverse complement strand
GAGTGTCACCGTTATCTTCACCCCTACCCGCCACTTCGCGGGGAGGGGCCGGGGGTGGGGTGGGGTGTTTCGGTGTACGCCGCAGATAGCCATTCTGTGCCCGACTCCCGCCGCCAATCCCCGACGAAAACGAAGACTATTGTAACCGAAATTGCCGTGTCTTTCCCATTCGAAATGTTGCCGTGTTCTGGTAGATATCCCGTCCAAGCACTGAACTGACTTTGAAATTACCGACGGTTGCTCCCGTTCGGCAAACGCCTTCACATTGGAGAAATATCTTGAAACTCAAAAATCGTATCGCCCTCGTCACCGGTGCTGCCCGTGGCATTGGTTTGGCCATTGCTGAATGTTTTGTGGCGGAGGGTGCTACTGTTGTCATCGCCGATGTTCTGGATGCGGAGGGTGAGAAGACCTCCAAAACTTGTGGGGCCTATTACCTGCATTGTGATGTGGCGAAGTCTGCTGATATCCAGGCCACGGTCGATCACATAGTGAAGACCCATGGTGCGCTGGATATTCTGGTGAACAATGCTGCCATTTCCATCGCCAAGGATTTTCTCGAGATCACTGAAGAGGATTTCGACCGGGTGATGGATATCAACCTCAAGGGATCATTCCTGCTCACCCAAGCTGCGGCCCGCGAGATGATCAAGCAAATTGCGGCGGGGCGCAAAGCCGGGGCCATCGTCAACATGTCGTCGGTGAACGACACCCTCGCCATCCCCATCATAGCACCTTACACCATGTCGAAAGGTGGTGTGCGTCAGTTGACCAAGGTGGCCGCCCTGGCATTGGCCCCTCATGGCATTCGCGTTAATGCCATCGGCCCCGGTTCCATCATGACCGACATGTTGAAGGGCGTTGCCACTGACAAGGCGGCGATGAACCGCATCCTCTCGCGCACGCCCCTCGGCCGTGTGGGGCAACCTTCAGAAATCGCCTCCATCGCCGCATTCCTGGCATCTGATGAAGCCAGCTACATTTCAGGTCAGGTCATCTATGCCGATGGCGGACGCATGCCGCTGAACTACACGGTGGCGGTCAAGGAATAGGCGCAAGACAAGCCCTCAATGGCAGTTGATCACCTTGCCGGTAACCGCACCCTCAATACTCCTGGCATAAGCCAGCCCGACACGTTTATCAGAGACTGGCGCGTGGCCGGGGAAATAGCCGTCGTAGCGTTGGGCGGCTGTTGCGAGCAGGCCGGGGCTCACCGCATTGATCCTGATGCCGCGGGGCATTTCGATTGCCGCTGATATTACGAAGGCATCTATCGCACCATCGGTGGCGGCTGCATTGGCACCTTGGCGGATGGGATCGACCGAGAGAATGCCTGATGTCAACGTGAACGACCCAGCATCGTTGACGTGCTCAAGCCCCAGCAGCACCAGATTGACCTGGCCCATCAACTTGTCCTTCAGACCCTCGAGAAACTGCGTCGGCGTCATGCCAACCACTGGACCGAAATAGGAATGGCCCGTGCAGGCCACAACCGCATCCACTTTGCCAAGCTTGTTGTACATGGCAATGACTGAAGCTTCATCCATCAGGTCCACTTGCACATCGCCGGATTTGCGTCCGGCACGGATAATCTCATGGCCTTTGGCCAGGCAGCACAAGGCCGCCGTGCCAACCAGGCCTTCAGAACCAACCGCCAAAATGCGCATCAGTTCGCTTCCTCTTCGCTTTCAAGCTTGATACCTTTCAGTTTGGCGAAGACTGACTCAGCATCCACCGCACCTGTTTCGCGCACGGGTGAAACAGGGTTCTCGGATTCCGCTGCAGCTTGCGCCACACGATAAGCTTCAGTGCCCTCAACTTCCGAAGCTGGAATAAGTGTGCGCACTTCAACCGCATCACCCACAACTTTCTTGCCCTTGTTGGCGGCCTTCTGCACGGCAAAATCGAGATCAAGTTGTGAGCAGAGGCCGAGTGACACAGGATCGACAGGCTTGATGTTGGTGGCATTCCAGTGGCTGCGGTCACGCACCGAGTTGATGGTGTGCTTGGTGGTGCCGACCAGTTTCATGATGACTGAGTCCGGAAATTCCGAATGATAACGCAACAGCCAGACGATAGCATCGGGACGATCACCACGTCGCGACACCGGCGTGTAGCGCGGACCTGCGGTGGACTTCTTGACCTTGATATCAACCTTGGATTCCAGAATGCCCAAGGGACGATCCGGATTGGCTTCCGCCTTGGCAATTTCATCCCGCGTCAACTGGCCGCCATTCACCGGATCAAGACCCTTGATCCCCGTTGCCACATCACCATCGGCAATGCCTTTCACTTCAAGCTCATGCAAATGGCAAAACTCGGCAATCTGCTTGAAGGTCAGAACAGAATTTTCAACCAGCCAAACAGCCGTGGCTTTTGGCATCAAGGGGGCACGTGACATGGCTTTTCGCTCCTACGGAACCTTACCAGGGGTTCCAACGCATTTGACTGAATTGTCGGGGATGGACGGGATATAGGGGAGATGGCGGGGGAATGCAACTTCTCAGGTCAGCAAAACAATCTTCCCCACATGCACACTGCTTTCCATCAGCGCATGGGCCTTTGCGGCTTCTGCCAATGGGAACGTCGCATAGATCAGCGGTTTGCATTTTCCAAGCGCCAGCAAGGGCCAGACCTTGGTTTCAAGTTCGCGGGCGATTTCGGCTTTTTCGGCAACGCTGCGGGGGCGCAGGGTTGAGCCGGTGAAGGTCAGGCGTTTCAGCATGATCGGCAGGAAATCGGCTTGGATTTTTGATCCCTGCTGGAAAGCAATCTGCACGATGCGGCCATGCATTGCGGCAACCGCCATGTTGCGAGCCAGATAATCGCCGCCCACCATATCGAGGATGACATCGGCTTGCAGGTTCTGCTGTTTCATGGCGGCAACAAAATCTGTCGTGCGATAGTTGATGGCGATATCGGCTCCGAGCTTCACACAGGCTGCACATTTTTCATCGCTGCCTGCCGTCACAACAACTTTCGACCCAAAGGCCTTGCCGAGCATGATGGCTGTTGTTCCTATGCCGCTTGTGCCGCCATGAACCAATAGCGTTTCTCCAGACTTCAAGGCACCGCGTTGGAATACATTGGTCCACACGGTGAAATAGGTTTCGGGCAGCGCTGCCGCTTCGGTGAGTGTCATGCCCATCGGCACCGGCAGGCAATTGTCTTCCGCCGCCACGCAATATCCGGCATAGCCGCCACCCGGCACCAGGGCACACACCTTGTCACCCACATCAAAGCGTCTGACGCCCTCGCCCAACCCGACCACTTCGCCTGCAACTTCCAGACCCGGTGTCAGTGAAGCACCAAGTGGCGGCGGATAGCCGCCTTTGCGTTGCAACACATCGGGACGGTTAACACCTGCCGCTGCCACCTTGATCAAGACCTGTGCTGAACCGGGACGGGGCAAGGCGGTCTGTTCTGGCACAAGCACTTCAGGTCCGCCGGGTTCACGAATGGCAATCGCCCACATCTCAGTCATTTCAAGTTTCCTCCACCTTGCACAAAGCTTAAGCTTGCGGCAGCATCAGCGCAATTGAATGTGCCGAGATGGGACAACACCATGGAACCAGATGATCTGCCCCGCCCCAAACATGTTCATGTGCTGGGTGAAAACCTGGAAACCATCAGCCTTGAAGAACTGCAATTGCGCGTGGGCGCACTGGAACAGGAAATTTTGCGAATTCAAACTGAAATGCAACGCAAGCGCGTTTCGCGTTCAGCGGCGGATGCGTTTTTCAAAAGTTAACGGCGGGCTTGGCGAACGCCAATCTGTTAACCTGTGTTAACAAACCCTTTATTTATTCAGTCAAATTGCACACAAACCGACAATCTTTCTGATTTCACTTAACCCTTTGGTAAGCGTTATTGTTTACTCTATTGATCAGTCCGGAGCGATCTGGACTTCTTCGAGTGGTTTCTGTCCACTCTGTTTGACGCCTCCCTGTTTGAACTCAAAGCCGCGCTTGTTCGCGGCTTTTTTTTGGCCTCGTTCTTGCTCCTCAACCAGTGGAATGCCGTTAACCAGCAGCTTGACCTGACAGTGAATGTGAATATGATCG
>JANONM010000079.1:0-1844 GCA_031420855.1 Hyphomicrobiales bacterium | reverse complement strand
ATTCCCGCGAAGGCGGGAATCCCGCTTTATTCACGCGGGTCAAAAAAGCGGGATTCCCGCCTTCGCGGGAATGACGGGGCTGGGTGATTACCCAATTGATTTAAAGATGGTGTCTCCATGGCTTCACTAAAAGACCTGCGCAACCGCATCGCCTCGGTGAAGGCGACACGGAAAATCACCAAGGCCATGCAGATGGTGGCGGCGGCGAAGTTGCGCCGGGCGCAGGAAGCGGCGGTTGCGGCGCGGCCCTATTCGGAACGCATGGCTGTGGTGCTTGCCAACCTGGCTTCGGCGATGGAGGGAAGAGCGGATGCGCCAAAACTTCTTGCCGGAACCGGCAGCGACCAGGTTCATTTGCTGGTTGTAGCGACAGCCGAGCGCGGCCTGTGTGGCGGTTTTAATTCCTCCATCACCAAGCTTGCCCGTGAACATGCTGAACGGCTGCTGCGCGAAGGCAAGACGGTGAAAATGATGACCGTCGGCAAAAAGGGCAATGATGCGCTGAAGCGCGTCTATGGCAAATACATTGTTGATGCCGTGAATTTCCAGGGTTCAAAGTCGGTGCAGTTTGACCATGCCTCAGGTGTGGCGCACAAAGTTTTGGCGATGTATGAAGCGGGCGAATTTGACGTCTGCACGCTGTTCTTCTCGGAATTCAAATCCGTCATTCAGCAAAAGCCAACGGCGTTGCGCATTATCCCGGCGTCCTATGACGCCTCGAAGGTGCCTAATCTTGGCGGTGCCATCTATGATGCAGAACCCGATGAAGGTGAAATCCTCGACGAACTTCTGCCGCGTAATATCTCCATTCAAGTGTTTCGTGGATTATTGGAAAATGCCGCTTCCGAACAGGGTGCGCGCATGTCCGCCATGGACAATGCCACGCGCAACGCCGGTGACATGATCAACAAGCTGTCGATCAAGTACAACCGCCAGCGCCAAGCCCAGATCACCAAAGAACTCATCGAAATCATTTCGGGTGCGGAAGCACTCTAAGTCAACGGTTAAGGACACTCATCATGGCCAAAAAAGCAACAGCAACTTCCACCAGCATGGCCGGAGCCACCGGGCGTATTACGCAAGTCACGGGGGCCGTGGTTGACGTGACCTTTGATGGCGAGCTGCCACAGATTTTGAACGCGCTTGAAACCATGAACGGTGAAAACCGCCTGGTGCTCGAAGTGGCGCAGCACTTGGGTGAAAACACCGTGCGCTGCATCGCCATGGATGCGTCTGAAGGTCTGGTGCGCGGCCAGCCGGTGCGTGACACGCAATCGTCGATCTCCGTTCCCGTGGGTGAAGGCACACTTGGTCGCATCATGAACGTCATCGGCGAGCCGATTGACGAAGCAGGCCCAATCAAGTTCAAGACGCGCCGCCCCATTCACGCCCCAGCTCCTGAATTCACAGAGCAATCCACCGAAGCCGAAATTCTTGTAACCGGCATCAAGGTGGTGGACCTTCTCGCCCCTTATGCGAAGGGCGGCAAGATCGGGTTGTTCGGCGGTGCAGGTGTTGGAAAGACGGTTCTGATTCAGGAACTCATCAACAACATCGCGAAAACCCACGGTGGGTATTCGGTGTTCGCTGGTGTGGGTGAGCGCACCCGCGAAGGCAACGACCTCTATCACGAATTTATCGAGTCAAAAGTCAACGCCGATCCGCATGACAAGGACTCGGATGTGAAGTCAAAGTGCGCCCTTGTGTTCGGCCAGATGAACGAACCACCGGGAGCGCGTATGCGCGTGGCCTTGTCGGGCCTAACTGTGGCTGAACATTTCCGCGACGAAGGCCAAGACGTGTTGTTGTTCGTTGATAACATTTTCCGCTTCACGCAAGCTGGT
>JANONM010000078.1:0-5419 GCA_031420855.1 Hyphomicrobiales bacterium | reverse complement strand
GGTCTTCAATCACACCCCGCGAAAAAGTCTTGACTTCAAGACCCCCGCCGAGGTCTTCTCAAAACTGCTGTTGCACTTCAAATGTGACTCCATCGTGCACCAACGGGGCGGATGAGGTCCCTTTGGCATTCAACTGCCGTTCATCTTGATTGTTTCAAGATTTCGCAAAAAGCCGGGATAGCGACACAATCACCGCTTGTTTTTGCCGTACACATGATGTTCACGATTCAGAATTCTTTGAGGGAGTACAAACCATGATCAAGATCCGCCTTGCCGCATTGTTGTTGATTGGAGCTGGATTGGCTACTGCTGCAATCGCTGGTGAAAGAGAGTCAGAAGAATTCACCATGCCCTCTGGCAACATCAAATGCATTCACGGTATCACCGATGAATCGACCGGCATTTATTGTCTGCGGGACAAACCAACGGTGCTTTCCCTGCGATACGTCGATGGCAAGGTGGATTGGCAAGAAGCAGAAGGTGACCAGCCCTTCATGGATAATCCGCCGGTTTTCGAATATGACGCGATCAAGGAATATGGCGACATGACCTGTTCATCAAACCGCAATGGCATTGCCTGCTGGAAAGACAACAAGGGTTTCCGACTGTCGCGCAGTGGCGTTGCTGTATTTGAGTAAGTCAGCTATTTCGTCTGCATGAAACAACAAATTCTGGTTCTCAATGCCGGATCGTCATCGCTAAAATTTGCCGCATTTGCAATCGACGGCCTTGACGAAACACTGAGAGGGCAAGTCAGCGGCCTTGGCTCAAAGCCGGAATTGGTTGTGGGCCAGGTTCGGCAAACTCTGCCGTCAGATACTGGTTTTTCTGAAAGCTTGGCATTGACTTTGGAGAGGTTGGAGCAAGAAGGACTCACCCCTCTTTCGCTGGCAGGCATTGGTCATCGGATTGTGCATGGTGGCACGAAATACATAAGTCCCCTGATGGTTGGCGGTGATGAATTGGCGGACCTTGAAAAACTTCGCTCGCTAGCTCCGTTGCATTTGCCGTTTGGCCTTGGGGCCTTGCGCGACATGCGGCGATTGCGCCCTGATGTTCCCCACATCGCCTGTTTTGACACGGCGTTTCATGCCACCCAACCGGAATTGATGACGCGGCTGCCCATTCCCCGCAGCTATTTCGACCGGGGCTATCGGCGCTATGGTTTTCATGGATTGAACTATGAACATGTGGTGGAGACTTTGCGCAAGCAAACGCCCGGCAAACTGCCACGGCGTTTGCTGGCGGCCCATTTGGGTTCTGGTGCCTCGATGTGTGCAATTCTTGATGGCAAGAGTGTTGGCACCACAATGGGATTCTCAACGGCTGACGGTTTGGTGATGGGCACGCGCACAGGTTCCATTGATCCCGGTGTGTTGGTGGCCCTGATGCGCGACGACAACCTGTCACTCGAACAACTGGAAGATTTGCTTTATCGGCGCAGCGGGTTGCTTGGCCTTTCAGGCATCAGCCCGGATATGCGCATTTTGCTCGCAAGCGAGCAACCCGAAGCGCACGAAGCCGTTGACTATTATTGTTATGCCGCCGCCCGCCATGCGGCCTCACTGGTGCCGACGCTGGGCGGCCTGGATGCCATCGTCTTCACAGGTGGCGTTGGCGAAAATGCTTCCCAAGTGCGCAACAAAATCCTTGGCCACTTGAGTTGGTTGAACGTTCCAGGTGACAGCATTCATGTCATTGCGGCGAATGAAGAACTCACCATCGCACGCCATGTGAAATCAACTTTGCAGCGCTGAACTACTTCACCGTCATGGCCAACAAAAGTGCTGCCGTTTCAACAATGTCTTCAGTCGTGGCACCGCGCGAAAGATCAGACACGGGTTTGGCAAAGCCCTGTAAAATCGGCCCGATGGCTTTGGCACCACCCAGATATTGCACCAGCTTGTAGGCTATGTTTCCCGCATCCAGATCGGGGAAGATGAGAACATTGGCTTGCCCTGCTACTTCACTTGGCGCTTTGACCTTGCGTAGCGCTACCGCCCTTGAAAGTGCGGCGTCTCCCTGCAATTCGCCATCAATTTTCAGCTGCGGTGATTTCTGTCGGGCAATGGCAAGTGCTTCAACAACTTTCTGGGCATCGGCATGATCGCCACTGCCCTTGGTGGAGAATGACAACAGGGCAACGCGGGGTTCTTCCCGCAAAATGATTGCGGCACTCCGGGCCGAAGCAATGGCAATGTCAGCCAACTGTTCTGCGTTCGGTTGCACATTCACCGCACAATCGGCAAACAGCAATCGCTTGTCAGGCCATTGCATCAGGAAAAAACTCGAGGGCACCGTGATGTTCTCGGCCAAACCGATTGTCATCAGCGCCGCCTCGATGACGCGAGATGTAGGATTTGCCACACCCGCCAACAGGGCATCGGCTTGACCTGCTGCGACCATGGCCCCAGCACGATAAAGAGGTTTGCGCAAAAGCCGTAGTGCCATGGCTTCACTCATTTTTTCGCGGCGGCGCTGGATCAATGCCACATCTGCAAGCGATGATGCGGGAACGTCTTTGTCAAAAACCAGCGGCACCGCCAAATCCTGTGCCCGCAACACAGCAGCAGCCTCGACAATCCGTGGGTCATCACCCTCCGGCATCACGAGTTTAAGTCGCAGACCCTTTATCTTGGCTTTGGCTTCGGAAATAACCGACATGAAACGCTCCACAGGTTTTCAGAATAAACTCAGCAACGCAATCAACTACACGCTGGCGGGTTTTTCGTCCATTTTCAATGGTTTGACGAGAATGGCGCCAACCAATGGCTGAGACCGCGCCGCCAGCATCACAAAAACTTCTCATTTCGGCCCCTGCACTGTCACATTGAGGGGTGAGAAAACCAACATGGTTAATGCGACAGGTGAAGTCCGACATGGCCAAACAAACCCGGGGCGGCACACCACGTGGGAAAAACTGTATGGCGTTGCGCCGCTCTGTTCTTAAAGGTCTTGGTCTATTGGCGATCGGCACTGCGGCACCCCTGCCCGCTGTTGCTGCAACGGGTGACCAAAACTTCAACAGTATCAGCATCCTGGTAGGCGAACCTGCATGGTTGAACCGGGTGCAAGGTCTGGCCAGCCTGCTCGACCACCAGCAAGAATTGCGCCTGCTGCCAATGCTGGGCCGCGGCAGTGTTCAGGCCTTGAATGATCTTGCCCAGTTGCGCGCCGTTGACATGGCGCTCGTCAATTCTGATGTCATTATTTACGCACAAATGCAGGGCCTTATCGGTGATCCGGTCAAATCCTACGCCTATATCGCCGGGTTGCAGAAATTGCCGGTGGCGCTGGTGGCGCGCAAACAGATTGTCAATCTGACGGGACTAGCGGGCCGGAAAATTGCCACGGGGCCTGCACAAAGTGGAAGTTTTGCAACCGGCGAACTGGTTTTGGGCAACCTTGGCATTCCATTTGCACGGGTCGCTGAATCAGGCACAAGCGCGGTCATCAGCCTGCAAGAGGGGCGAGCCGATGCGGCACTGCTGCTTGGCACCGATGGTCTGAAGACTTTGGACGCCAGCCAATTTCATGTTTTGCCGTTGCCTGTGCCAAAGGAGTTGCAATCATACTACAGCCCTGCCCTGCTTTCGGCTGATGTTCTGGGCGACTTGAACCAGGGACAGGGCGACGTTGAGAGCTTCGCCGTTACATTGACCCTCGCGGTTTTGAATTGGCCCGCCGGCCATGCGAACAGTTTACGCCTGAAACACTTTGCCGATGTCTTGTGGTCGGCGGATGAACTGCCGCTTGGCACAAATCTGACGGCTGATGTCCCCGGCTGGCAAAGACATGAATCGGCACTGCAAGCCCTTGCCGCATTCAAGACCAATCCCACCTCAACACAAGGAAAAGGACCATGATCAAAATGGCTACCCAACCCAAAATTGACTTCACATCATCTGACGAAGATTGGCTGGAAAGTGAAATTGCCAAAGAAGCATCGCATGACGCAATGAAAGACTCAAAGGAAGAGCAAGACTTCGCCATGTTGCAAGACCAGGAACATTTGACGCCAAGCTGGTTTTCCAGAACCTATTCTGACCAAAATCAGGAAGATTTGGCTCAACGCTATCAGACAGAGCGCCCTGTTCCGCTGGTTCCCCCTGCTGCTTCTCCCGGACCAGAAGCCTATGAGGCCTATCGCCGTCGGCTTGAAGAGCGTTTCAAGCTGGCACAAAAAATTGCCGATCCAGCTTTTGCGCCGCTGCCACCGCTGCCCGAACGCCGTGCTGCCGACCCGGTTTCAGCTTTCCCCACGCGGCAGCGGAGGACCACGGCAATGGAAAAACCTCTTGCCGTCAAGTCACAGCATCGGCTGCACTGGCCGCAAATCGCATTCTTGACGCTCTTGGCCTGTGCTGTGGGCGGCGGCGGTGGATTTGTTGTGGCCAACCCCAGCAGTGTAAAAGATTATGCCGCTTGGTCGAAAAACCAGTTGTTGGCGATGCTTCCCGCAGCAGCGCCAAGTCAGACCAAAGTCGCCTCCACCGACATTGCCAAAAAAGCCATCCACAGTGCCAAAGTCAGCGTGAATGATATTGCGGGTTCCATCAATTCTGCCATTCCCCTTGATATTACAGCTTTGCCACCTGACGAAAGCGGTCCGTTGGCGCTCAAGATTTCCGGGTTGCCGCCTGAAGCTTACTTGACCAAGGGAATAGAAGTCACGCCCGGTGAGTGGCTGCTGAAAGCTGAGGATGTGGCCAAGGCAGAATTGGTGGTGCCCCGTTCGAAGGCAGCCGAATTGGGACTTGAAGTGACAGCGCTGGATTCAGTTACAGGCGAATCGGCAGCGCCCAGCCAGGAAATGCGGGTGGCGCTCGATCTCAATGCTGTTCCAACGCCGGGCGTGGTTCCGCCACCGCTTGCCGACAAGTCGGATATTCGCATCGTGCCTGCCGCTGCCTTGCCGGAAACGGGATTCATCAAGGCTGTTGATGTGCCCACACCATTGCAGAGCCTCAATCCAGAGGCTGTTGGCTTGATGAACAAGGGCGAATCACTATTGAAGACTGGCGACATCATTGCTGCGCGGCAATTCTTCCTGCGCGCCTATGAGTTGAAAGTAACGGAAGCTGCCTATGGCGTGGGCCGCACTTTTGATCCGGCGATATTTGCCGAACATAAAGTGCGCGGTCTTTCACCAGACCCTGCCAAAGCCGCTGAATGGTATGGCAAGTCGGCCGTTTCCGGACACACGGAATCGGTTAGCGCCCTCGAACGATTGGGTTCAACTGCAGCACCTTGAAAACTTCAACCCTCGACAAGCCCGTCGCCGATCAGGCATAGCAAAACCTGATTGATGGTTGGGGATTGTCATGCGCGCGGCTGATTTCATTGTCCGGTCACTGGAAGCCCACGGGGTAAAGCGGGTTTATTGCGTGCCGGGCGAGAGCTATCTCTCCCTGCTCGA
>JANONM010000077.1:0-4279 GCA_031420855.1 Hyphomicrobiales bacterium | reverse complement strand
CTTCAACGACAAGTTCGTCGATCTTCCAGTTAACATTGACAACGATAAAAAGTCGCTTGACCTCGTTTCGCGCGCCTTCTTGAAGGTTGTCGGCACGACAGATACAGCCGTTGGTGAAGTTGGCGCACGTGTCGTCATGATTGCTGACTCGGCTGGCCGTGCTGCTCAGAACCGTGGGAATGCCGCTTTCAGCTTTGACCCAACAACAGGCAAAGCCAGCGCTGCGAACGTTTTCTCGACCGATGGTTATTGGGGCTGGTGGAAAATCACGCCTGAGCTGACGCTTGGTGGTGGTGTTGACGGTTCGTTGGCTGGCAACGGCCAGGGCTTTGACGGCAAGTGCGCTTGCAACTACACGGGCGACGGTTCGGGTAGCTTTGGCCACGCTGGCGACCCAACGCAGATCCGCTTGAGCTACGCTTCTGGTCCGATTTCTTTTGCAATCGCTTTGGAAGATGAATTTAGGGCTGATCCTGATCAGAAGTCCAAGGACGCCTTTGGTGTTGCTGGCGAATTCAAGTGGGCTGGTGACTCCTATGGCTTCGAATTGAATGCCGGTTATTGGGGTGGTTCGGACGACGATTTGATTGCTAGTTCGTTGACAGCTAAGGAAGCTGCTTGGACGATCAACGCTGGTGCCAACGTCGGCCTCGGCGATATCGCCAACCTCTCGGTTGCCGCTGGTGTGGGTGAAGATACCCATCTGAATGGCAACAATGATCGTTTTTCCAAGGCTTCGGCTTTCTTGGGCTTCACCCTGTCTGATTCAGTTACCGCTGAATTGGGTGTGTCGCACAAGTGGGTCAAGGGACCTGCTGATATCTCAGCCGCTGGCATTGGCTTGTACTACACGCCAGTTTCACAGCTGACCATCGGTCTTGAAGGCGCATGGAAGTCCACCAAGGGTGTCAGCACGCAAACTGATGCTGCGATCTTGACGATCTGGCGCTTCTAAGTTCTCGCAAAGTATTCAAGGAACAGCCCGCTTCGGCGGGCTGTTTTTTTATGGGGTGGGCGTTGGTCTCTCGCGTCCCCCACCTCCGGCCCCCGATCAAGTCGAGGGCCGGAGGTGGGGGCGGCGATATCAAACCGACCAAGTCCTACCCTGGCCGCCGAAGTCGCCAAGCTTTGTCGACTGTCGCATATTCGGCATAGCCCAGCCGGGCGATCGGCTGCATGGCAGCCGTGTTGACCCGTCCATTGCTGACAAAACGATCATCAATGTGCACCGCCACCACCCGGCCAATCACCAGCCAGTTGGCAACTTGCCCTTGCTCATCCGGCAATTCCACCGTCTTGAAATGGCGGCACTCAAAACAGGCAGGACTTTCTCCAATGCGCGGCGCATCAATCATGACACACGGAATTTTTGTGAGACCGGTCAATTGAAATTCATCCACATGGGATGGCACATGAGCCGAAGAGGCATTCATTGCATCGCGCAAATCAAACGTCGCGAGGTTGCAGGCGAAAACGCCGGTGGCTTCAATATTGCGAAGGCTGTCCTTGTAGCCTTCAGATCCAAATGCCACGTAATGGGGCGAAGTGGCAAAGGCATTGTAGAAACTGTAGGGTGCCAGATTGGCCACACCATCAGCTGACACGGTTGAAATCCAGCCGATGGGTCGTGGTGCAATCAGGGCTTTGAATGGATCGATCTGCAAACCGTGATCATTGCGGATGGCATCATAAAACATGGCTACGTTCCCGAAAAAATGCAGGCAGTGCGGCAACATCGTCCAGGATGAAATCAGTCAGCGGTTCCAGGTGTTCGCGCTTGGCATTGCCGCTTAAAACCCCGATGGCCATGGCACCACTGTGATGAGCCTCTTCCATGTCATGGGTGTTGTCACCCACCATGGCAATCTCGCTGCACTTGAGTTCCATCAGTTCGGCATAGCGTTTCACCATTTGGCCGGAAGGTTTGGGGATTTCAACACTGTCTGCGCCCAGAATGGCATCAAAATAATGTTCAACGGCCAGAGCCTGCATTTGTCCGGTCGCTGAAAACACACTGTCATTGGTTCCAACGCCCAAGCGTATTCCGATGGCTTTCAAGGCATCAAAAATTGGTGGAAGGTCAAGCAAGGGTTTCAAATATTGCCGAGCCACCGGGGCATAATGCCTGTCAATTCGGGTGACCATTGCAGCACGGTTGGCGTCGTCTACATCCGGCCACCAGATATTCACCAGTTGCCGCGTGGTGCCACCCGCCAAAACTGAACCAGCGCGAAAACTGTCGCTGCCAACATCATAGCCCGCCTGTTGCAGTAGCTTCGTGACTTCCAGATCGTCGACCTGGAATTCCGCCGCCAACATGTGGCGATAAATCGGAATCCAGGTGCGATTGACGTCAATCAGTGTGCCATCCTTGTCGAACAAAATCGCCTTGATCGCCATCATGCGCTCCAATGCGTGGTCAGCGCTGAGGCATCAGGCCGGGGCCTGTCTTCGAGCGGAATCGCAGTTTTTCCAATGTAAACCAGCCCCGCCACTTGTTCATCCGCCAAAATCCCCATGGCCTGCTTTGCGCCTGCATCATACGCCACCCAATCAGTTTGCCATTGGGCATCAAATCCAAAAGCCTGGGCGGCCATTACCAGATTGAAACTGACGGCCGCCGCCGATAGCTGCTGCTCCCAAACCGGAATTTTGGCATGTTGTGCCGCCGTTGATACGACGGCAACAACCACAGGTGCCCGCGTGAATAACCGCGCCTGAAAATCCAGGCTTTCATCGCCGTGACCGGGGTTCAGGGCTTGCCATCGCGATCTGAACATCGCACCAACTTTCGACCGGGCGTCGTCAGCAAAAACGATAAATCGCCATGGGTTGAGTTTGCCGTGGTCAGGCACACGAACGGCCAATTGCAACATTTCAGCCAACTGCAAATCGTCAGGACCCGGTCCGGCCATGGCTTTGGCAGAGGCAGACTTGCGGGATTTCAAAAAAGCAAGAAGCGATGATTTGTCATTGAATTGGGTCATGCCCACGGTTTTGAAGCTTCGCGCTGCGCTTTTCAATGCTTTCAATTGCAGGGCTGCTGTTAACCAACAATTAATCATTAAGTTGCGGCCATGGCCTTTGATGTGGTTTGAAAATGAACCGGCCAGAGAGCTGGGGGAGAGTTAAACCAAGGGGATATCGCATGGGCGTCTTCAGCACCCGCCCATCGACAGAAAACCGCCAGAAGCCAGCGCTGAACAAGCGCCTTCTGGCGGTATTCCTGTTTTCAGCAACCATTATTCTGCCATCTGCGCTGAGCTATGCCGCAACCTCGCTGGAAACTGAAATCCCTGCCCTGCCTGAAACCACCTCTTCAATTGCCGCCGACACCGCCCATGAAGTGGCGATTAGTGTTGTTGAACCCGGTTCCGAACAAATCTCGCTCGCCGCCCGCCTTACGGCAACCAGCAACTTGATGGCTCAGGACATCCACTGGCAAATGCGGAATGCCGAAGGTGAACTGCTTTTCGATGAAACAGCCACCGAGTCGGTTCATGCGCTGCCCCCGGGTGACTATGTGGTTGAAGCCGAATATGGCTCCGTCCATCTGCGCGAAACCGTGACTTTGCCAGAAGGCCATGCCATTGCCGTCAGTTTCGTCTTGAACGCTGGCGGCTTGCGCGTGCTGCCAGTGATCAAAGGCATCATCGCCACGGAAATTAAAAGCCAAACCCTGGTCTACGCCTTGAGCGGACCTGAACGTGGCAAACTTGTTGCCCACAGCAAATTGCCCGGGGAAGTTTTGAAACTCGCCGCTGGCCGCTATCGTATCGAAAGCCGCTTCGGTGCGGGTAACACCATTGCCGTTACCGATGTCCACATCCGTCCCGGCATCATGTCGGCCATTGATGTCAAGCATCAGGCTGGCCTTGCAAGGTTGTCATTCGTCGGTGAACCCGGCGCAAAAGTCACATGGGAAGTCCGTGCCGATTCCGGCCCAGCCCTGGCTTCATTCGAAGGCATCTCCCAAGACCTTGCCTTGAAACCAGGAACCTATGTCGCCGCCGCCCACGTCAACGGCGAAATCCTCACTGCCAAGTTCAAGATACTTGCCGGCCAGGAACGCGACATCATGTTGGGCAACTGATTCCGCTTTTGCTTCGGACTTTTGTCGTCACAACTTTGCCAGTGCCGCTTTGACCCGTGGCACAACCTCTTCGCCCAACAACCGGATGGCGTTCAATTGTTCAGCATGGGGCACTGTGCCGATGGCCATTTGGATGAGAATGCGGGAATTGTTGAACACCTTGTGCAACTCGATAATCCGGTCTGC
>JANONM010000076.1:0-4201 GCA_031420855.1 Hyphomicrobiales bacterium | reverse complement strand
GTCATAACCTTCATGGCCCGATTCTGGGGGGCCATGACGGTCTTCTTGGATTGATTTTCAGGGCAACGGGTACCATGGCCACGCGGCAAGCTCAAAGACTGGCAAGACTGGCACTGGCACCGTCGGTTGGTGCACTTTCCTTGCTCGCATTTGTGCCACTTGCTTTGGTTTTCTATTTCGCCTTCATGCGCTACAATCTTCAGGATCCGGAGAACCTGCGCTGGTTCGGCTGGAACAACTTCTACTACTTTTTGAAAGACCCCTACTTCGTGAAGAACCTGATCAACACCTTGTTGTTGGTCGGAGGTGTCATCGTCACGACAGTGGTTGGGGGCATCGCACTTGCAATTCTTTTTGATCAGCCGTTCTGGGGCCGGGGCTTTGCCCGCGTCTTGATGATCTCGCCGTTCTTCATTCTCCCCACCGTATCATCCATGGTGTGGAAGAACCTGATCATGCATCCGCAATTTGGGTTGTTTTCTGAAATCCAGAAATGGTTTGGCATTGTGCAGCCATTCCGATGGTTTGAGCAGGCACCGTTGTTTTCTGTCGGTCTCATCGTGGCATGGCAGTGGTTGCCCTTTGCTGCGCTTATCCTTTTGACGGCCATGCAGTCCTTGGACGAGGAGCAAAAAGATGCGGCATCGATGGATGGCGCGAAGTCGTGGAATTTTTTCTGGCACATCATTTTACCGCACTTGGCGCGCCCCATCACCGTCGTGGTGCTGATCCAGACCATTTTCATCATGAACACCTTTGCGGAAATCAAGGTGACCTCGGTTGGCGGTTTTGCCGGCAACCTCACTTATCTGGTGTTCTCGCGATTGCAGAACGACAATGACGTAGGCGCTGCCGCTGCTGGCGGTGTGATTGCTGTCATCCTCGCCAACCTCGTCTCAATCTTCCTCGTGCGCCTCATGGGCAAGAATTTGGAAAACTGACGATGGCCAAGAAAATTTCCCGCCGTCGCAGCATCCTCCTTGGAACACTCGCCTGGATCATCGGGCTGCTGATGTTCTTCCCAATTTTATGGACGGCACTTGCGTCATTCAAATCCGAAGCTGACGCCTATGCCATGCCACAAACCCTGTTCGTGTCGCCCTGGACGGTTGAGAACTTTGCTGAAGTGCAGCGCCGTTCCGACTACATCAGGTATCTGAGCAACACGCTCATCATTTCGGTGGGGTCAACATTGCTGGGCCTGGTTTTCGCCGTCCCCGCCGCCTGGTCCATGGCCTTTGCACCGCGCGGCGAAGCCGCAGGCAAGCTCAACGGCTTCACCTGGCTCGGCATCATTCTCGCCTCCATCGCACTGGCCTTCGCCATTCTCTATGCCAACGGCTGGGTGGTCACCAATCCACTGTTCGGCCTCGCCATGCTGTTGCTGGTTGTCATCCCCGCAACCGCCTGGGTCTTCACGCGCAACACCAAGGATTCCCTGCTCTGGATTCTCTCCGTCAAGATGATGCCACCCGCAGGTGCACTTATTCCCATCTTTCTGATATTTGGCCGCAGCGGCCTGGTGTTCGACAATTGGGGCGAGGGCTGGGACTGGCGCGAATACAATATCTTCGACAGCTTCTGGGGCATGATCCCGCTGATGATGCTGATCAACCTGCCGATCATGATCTGGATGCTTTATACTTATTTCAAAGAAATTCCGGGTGAAATCCTAGAAGCCGCCCGCATGGACGGGGCGGGCCTGTGGAACGAATTGGTGCGCGTGCTGACACCCATGGCAATACCCGGAATTGCCTCGACCTGCCTCCTCAGTTTTATTCTGGCTTGGAATGAAACCTTCTGGACCCTGAACCTCACGACGAAATATGCAGCTTCACTCGGCTTCCTGATTTCGGAATATTCCAATCCGCAAGGCCAGTTCTGGGCGAAGCTCTCAGCCGCCTCCATCCTTGCCATCACCCCCATTCTCGTCATTGGCTGGTTCTCGCAACGCCAACTGGTACGTGGCCTCACATTCGGAGCGGTAAAATAATGAGTACGATCACACTCAAGAAGGTTCACAAGGCGTTTGGGGCCACGATCATTATTCCAAGCGCTGATCTTGAAATCAATCACGGTGAATTTGTTGTCTTTGTCGGCCCCTCTGGTTGTGGCAAGTCCACGCTGCTGCGGATGATTGCGGGTCTTGAAGACCTGACAGCGGGCAACATTGAAATTGATGGGCGGGATGTTTCAGATGTCGGGCCATCGGAACGTGGATTGTCGATGGTGTTTCAGTCTTATGCGCTTTATCCCCACATGTCGGTGCGCAACAACATCGCGTTTCCGCTGAAGATGGCGAAGCTGCCGGCGGATGACATTGCCACAAAGGTGGCCCACGCTGCTGCAACATTGAACCTGACGGAATACCTCGACCGCAAACCTGGTCAACTCTCCGGTGGCCAGCGCCAGCGCGTTGCCATTGGCCGTGCCATTGTGCGCAATCCCAAGGCCTTCCTGTTTGATGAGCCGCTTTCCAATCTTGATGCTGCATTGCGCGTCAACATGCGCATCTTCATCATGCAACTGCACAAGGATCTGGGTTCAACCAGCATTTATGTGACCCACGACCAAGTGGAAGCCATGACCATGGCTGATCGCATTGTGGTGCTCAACAAGGGCCACATCGAGCAGGTGGGTTCACCACTTGAACTTTACAACAAGCCAAATTCACTATTTGTGGCGGGCTTCATCGGTTCGCCAAAAATGAATATGATGGAAGGCAACACTATGGGCGTGCGGCCGGATCATATTCTGGTTTCAGACAAAAAGGGCGAGTGGCCAGGCACAGTGAGGCTGACGGAACATTTGGGATCGGACACTTTCCTGCATGTTGATGCAGGTACGCGCGGCATGCTGACGGTGCGTGCCGCCGGCGAGAGCAAGTTCGGACCCGGTGATGCCATTTGGATGACGCCGGAAAATGGCCGGCTTCACCGCTTCGATGCCGCTGGATTGGCCATCCGTTGATTTTGTTCAAAACACTCCACCCGCAGCAAGAGTTGACCCTGTCATGACCAAATTGTCTCTCGTCAGCGTTCGCGGTTTGCGGGCCGATATTGCAACACCCCGTTACGCCCGTTCGGCGCAAACCCCGGGTATCGTGCATTTTGGCGTGGGCAATTTTCATCGCGCCCATCTGGCGATCTATCTGGATGACCTGTTCAATCGGGGGCTCAATCTGGATTGGGCCATCATTGGGGCGGGTGTTTTACCATCTGATGAGATCATGCGGCAAAAGCTGGCGGCCCAGGACTATCTGACAACCGTTGTTGAACAGGATGCCCACCGGAGCTCGGCCCGCGTCACTGCGCCGATGATTGACTTCATTTCGCCCCATGATCGTCCCCGGCTTTTGAAAACACTTGCCGATCCTGCCATACGCATTGTTTCGCTGACAGTGACGGAAGGCGGCTACATGATCGATCCCGCCACTGGGAAATTTGATCCGAACCATCCAGCCTTGCAGCGCGATGCCAAAAACCCTGATGATCCCACGTCGGTGTTCGGGCTTATTCTTGCGGGTCTCAAAGCCCGAAAGGCCAGGGGACTTTTGCCCTACACCGTGATGTCTTGCGACAATCTTCCGCACAATGGTGTGGTTACCCGCAATGCCGTGGCGGGACTTGCCCGTTTGATGGACCCTGCATTGGCCGATTGGGTTTTGGCCCATGTGGCCTTTCCCAATGCCATGGTCGATCGCATCACCCCCGCCACCTCAGACCGCGAGCGCAAACTGGCCCTCGAGATGTTTGATATCGAAGACAACTGGCCGGTGTTCTGTGAAGAATTCATCCAATGGGTGGTTGAAGACAAGTTCACGGCGGGCCGCCCGGATTTTGAAAAAGTCGGCGCACAGTTTGTTGGGGATGTGACGCCTTACGAATACATGAAGATTCGCATCCTGAATGGTGGTCATGCGGTCATCGCCTATGCCGGGGGATTGCTCGATGTGCATTATGTGCATGAGGCGATGGAACACCCGGTGGTGCGTGGTTTCTTTGAAAAAGTTGAGCAGGAAGAAATCATTCCAACTGTGCTACCGGTGCCGAACACCAACATTCAGGATTATTTCAAGTTGATTGATCGCCGCTTCTCCAATCCGAAAATTGGCGATACGGAACGGCGCTTGTGCTTTGACGGCTCCAATCGACAACCGAAATTCATTGTTCCCGTCATCGCCGACAATCTGGCGGCGGGG
>JANONM010000075.1:0-3144 GCA_031420855.1 Hyphomicrobiales bacterium | reverse complement strand
GTACCCCGAAGGGGGGAGCGACTATCTGGCCCGACAAGTCATTTTTGCATGTTCGGCTCTCACTTCACGGACTTTGGCATTGGGTCTGACGAGAAGTTTGTGGGCGAGGGCGATGCGGATGACCATCTTTTTTTTACCCTTTGCGACCAGTCTGTCGCGGAAGTCCGACATGCTCTGATCGTATTTGCGGACGATGTCAGCGACGAGGAAGAGAATGCTGCGGACTCCGGCGCGACCACCGCAGGTGCGGCGGATGCCGGGGCGTTTGCCGCTGTCATCGGCGAGGGGGGCCACGCCGACAATCTTGGAGATGGCCCCATTGGAGAGGCAGCCGAGTTCCGGCAGGTCGGCCATGAGCGTGGCAACAGTGCGGTCAGCAACCCCCTTGACGGAGCGCAAGGTGACATCGATCTTGGCCCAGAGCGGATCGGCAGCGATGAGGCTGGCGATCTCGGCACTCAAGGATTTGCCCAGGGATTTGCTTTGGCGTTTGAGCACGCCAATGAGTTCCAGAAGGCCGCTCTTTGACACATCACAGGAAGCGCTGTGAAGGCGCTGCTTTTGCACCGTCATATCACTCACGACCTGCCGCATGCGGGCCGAAAGAGCCGATAAACGCCGCGGTTTTTCGCTTGGTAGCGGCATCGGCTGGAGGGCCTTGATGGCGAAGTAATGGGCAATCACCTTGGCATCCAGCCGGTCGGTCTTTTCCAGATGACCCCAGATGACCCCAGATGACCCATGAGCCCTGGCAAAGTCACGCACACTGCGGGGATTGACAACGGCGCAGGCCACCCCACTTTGCCACAGCGTGAGGAAGGCCATCTGCTCAACGCCGCCACTGGCTTCCATCGCCACCAGCGGCGAGCCGCGGGACTGGACAAATCCGGCCAGCCTGCCAATCCCTTCCGCGGTAATTTCAAAGCGTTCAAAATGGCTGGGTGCAATGAAGCAGTCCAGCCAGTCTTTGGAGGTATCGACACCACAATAATTTTGCATCACAATGTACCTGTCTTGTTTGTGCGATTGAGGATCAAACGACTGTTCGGTCGCAAGTGACAAACGGCTTTGGTCCCAAGCTCCCCAGGATTGTTCAATCTGGGAGGTGACGGGCGACAAAACCGCCGTTCGGGGCCGGAGGTGGGGACCACTGCGTGAATGGGCCGGAGATTCTCCTGTCAATGGGGCGTTGCTTTAGTCCTCCCACTTCCCCAAAAAATCTTCGACACTCAGCGCCTGCATGTCACCAATGGCGCTGGCCAGTTTGTCGTGGTCCCAGTCCCACCATTGGAGCAGAATAATCCGTTCACGGATGGATTTATTGAAACGCCACTTGATGCGTTTGGCTGGTACGCCTGCGACAATTGCATAAGGTTCGACATCCTTGGTTACAACGGCACCTGCGGCGATGATGGCACCGTGGCCAATTGTCTGCCCCGGCAGCACAATCGCCCCATGGCCAATCCACACATCGTGGCCAATTGTCACCTTGGCGTTTTGCCGACGATCACGGAATGACTTGTCGATTCTTGCCCCAACGAAATACTCGTTGGGACGATAGGTGATCTTGTGTTGGGAAATACGTTCAAAAGGGTGGTTGAGGGCATTCAAACGCACGTCTGCGGCGATGGCACAGAATTTTCCGATCGTTGTGTAAATGGCTTCGACGTGGCGTTCGATATAGGAATAGTCACCGATGGTGCAATCTGCCAGGGTCACACGCTCGGCGATTTCCGTAAAGTGCCCAAGCACGCAGTTGCGCAGCAATGCTGTGCCATGGATGCGCGGTGCGCCATCACGGCTGGCTTTGGGAGAATGGCGTTTGGGTTCGTCCATGAAAGTTCTCATAACAAAAAAGCCGCCCAAAATTGAGCGGCTTTTTCAAAATTTATAAGGAAACAATCAGGCCGCGACCTTCTGGCCTTCCAGCTTCTTGGCGATGGTTTTCTTCAGCTTGCGGGCCTTGAGTGAAAGCTCGTCATTCGAGGCCTTCGCCAGATAGGCATCAAGTCCGCCCCGGTGTTCCACCGACTTCAGGGCGTGGGCGCTGATGCGGAACTTGTAGGAATTGCCGAGCGCATCGGAAATCAGCGTCACATCGCAGAGATTCGGCATGAAGCGGGTTTTGGTCTTGTTGTTGGCGTGGCTTACCTGGTGGCCCGAAAGCCAACCCTTGCCTGTAAATTCACAGCGGCGCGACATGGTAATCTCCGTATTCAATAAGAAGCGCCGGAAACCATGGGTTTGCGGCAGGGTTGGCGGTTCTATAGGGGGAGTAATGCGAATAAGTCAAGCGCGGGTAACCAATCTGAAAAATGTCTTTTGCAGCTTCTCGTTCAGAAGTTTCACAGGCCCGACTTCAGCTTCACGCACTGGATGTTGAATTGGCACAATTGGTTAATGACAATGGAGCGAAATCGCTGATGGGGCTGGCAAAGCAATCGCTGATAGTGGTGTTGTTGCGACCAAACCACCACCTATGGCGTGAACGAAAAGGGAAAAGATGAGCTTTAGCGATTCGTGCGCGTTCTGTTCCGGGAAGGGAACAGTTGGTTAATTTTTCTGGGCTGGTGAATGTCCTGTTGGCAGGACCTTGTTAACGCTTATCGGTGAGGTGTGAAGAAAACGGCGGCTGAATTTGCCAAACGCGCTTTGTTCTGATTTCACAACCCACAGCAACTCCAGCGCTATGCTGTGGAACATTACATGAAAACTACAACTTTAGCGATTCGGGCGGGGTTTGTTCGCCTTTGAATCCATGGGTTAACGCTGTGCTTCAAAATGGCGCGACAACCCGTAAATCTGGGGACAGGCTTTTACTTGTCATCACAATGGACTAAAGCAAGCGGACATGCCGAATTCCTTTCATCCCGGCCTGCATGTCGGTCATTCCGCTGCGAAGCCTCCTCCCGTCACTGCTGTTCTCGGTCCCACCAATACCGGCAAGACCCATCTTGCGGTGGAGCGGATGCTGGCCCATGCGGGAGGCATGATTGGATTACCGCTGCGGCTGCTGGCGCGGGAGGTTTATGACCGGGTGCGCTTGAAGGCTGGGGACCATGCGGTTGCACTGATTACTGGCGAAGAGAAAATCATCCCCGCCAACCCGCGTTATTGGGTTTCAACCGTGGAAGCCATGCCGCC
>JANONM010000074.1:0-2404 GCA_031420855.1 Hyphomicrobiales bacterium | reverse complement strand
CCGACAACGACTTGCGCATCACCAATCGCAGACCGTTCGGTGACGCGGCTTCGCGACAGGATCCAAACCCAATGACCGTCCAGATGCTTCATCCGGAATTCATTCTCGATTATGTCAGTTTCCAAGCCAAGCTCACTGGGGCGTATCCTGTCCAAACGCGCGCGATCCTCAGCATGCACCAGGGCGCGAAATTCTTCCAGGCCGAGGGTGGCAATGGACTTTGTTTCAAATCCGATCAGTTCCCCCCAGTGTCCACCGACCTTAATGGCATCGTCGACAATATCCCATTCCCACGTGCCAATTTTCGCCCCATCCATGATCCTGATAAGACGCTGTCGCGCCGCATCGCGATCCTCTAGCGCCAGCACAAGGTCGTGGTTCACCGCGTCCAGTGCGGCAAGGTGTTTTTTCCGTGCGGTAACGTCTATTCCAACCGAAATACAGCCGCCATCCGACGTGCGCGAATTGATGCGTCGCAACCAGCGACCGTCTGGCAGTTGCACTTCATCCGCGTATTGAGGTTGGCGATATTGCGCAAGGCGCGCCTCGACGCCTGCTGCCGGATCTTCGCTGTCCGGATGGTTTGGGAAAAGCCCGTTGCCGATCCCGACACGCAACAGGTCAGTTAGAAAAGCACCTGGAACGGCAATTTCCGCAAGCTCGGGGAAGGTTCGCAGATAGGCCCCATTAACCGTAACCACCCGTTCGTCAGCGTCCAAAACGATGACTCCATCCGGCAGTGCCATCAACGCGTTTTCCAACCGCGCCTGAGCCATCGCTGCCTTGCCCGCAAGGGCCTCCATCTCTGCTTCTTGCTCTTTCAGCCGCGAAATGACTGTCTCGACTGAAACATAGCCCTGAAATTTGTCGCCCGCCCCGAACAAAGGCCAGATATTGAAGTCGACCCAATATGGCTTGCCGTTCCGATCCTGATTGATCATTTCGCCGGTGAATAGCTTGTGCTGGGCGACGGCGATATTTACCTGGCTGACTACGGCGGGATCGCTTTCGGCGCAGCGCACCAGATGTCCCAAATCCTGGCCGCGAATTTCATCCAGCCGCCAGCCGGTTTGTTTTTCAAATGCGGAATTTGCCCATGTCACCTGGCCCTTCACGTCAGTGATCACAACAAGGTTGCCCATCACTTCGACGATCTTGCCGAGTCGCAACAGCTCCTCACTTTGCCGGGCTTCACTTGTCACCTCACGGATAAGAAAAATCGCACTGGGCTGCCCGTCAGGATCGGCAGCCGGTTTGCGGGCACCGGTCAGTTCAAAATCATGAGGTCCGTCGGCCAGATCGAGGCGATAGCGGATGGCACTTGTGCTGCCCGTTTGAAGCACTTCGCGTAACACCGCCATGGTAGTGGCCGCGACATCCGCGGGCAGGATTGCACTTATCGTCTTTCCCGCAAGCGACGTCGGCGCTGCGAACATCAGATGTTCTGGCCCGGTCATGAACCCCGTGTAGCGGCCTTCCGCGTCAATCTCGAACAACAGGCTTGGCAGCGCCGCCAGGGTCGCCTCCAGTCGGCTGGCGACCTCAACGCCCTGCTTTTCAGTGGCACGCAGGGTAAGCGCCCCGCCGATTAATCCGGTTATCAAGGTCAAAAGGGTCAGATCGTCTTCTGAAATTGCCGGGCCGGGATTGTCTATTCCAAAACTGATTGCCCCGACGAGTTGCCCGTCTTTGTGCATTGGTACGATGATCAGCGTTGCCAAAGAGCCTTGCAGCAAAGCAATTTCCGGAGCGTCGTCTGCTGAGCCACGGACATTGCGGACGAATGCGCGGCCTTCGGCTGCCCATGGGGAAATGGCTGCCGAGGGGATCACTTGAACGGGTCGCCAGGCAGCTTCATTTTGGTCAGTATGCGAAGAATGCGTGCAAGTGAACTGACCATTCCCGCCATCCCAAAAAAGCGCGGCATGGTCAACCGGCGCATTAAGGCATAACCAGCTTAACGTATCGTTGATCGCATCATGGTGATCCGGACCAGACGACCCTATGAGCCGATCCAGAGCTTTGAGAAGTCGCACGTCTGGCTGCACCAAAAACTCCCGCATAGGTGGAGTATCTTACACCACACTTCTGCCCGGATAGAAAGCAGCCCTTTTCTTAACAACTGAACTGATGCTGTGGATGCCCCCACTCGACGGCATGGAGTGTGCCACTGCGGTTTTGCAGGAACCAACCTTAGGGAGGCATCCATGTCAGAGATTTGCTTACTGGCGATCAATCTTGCCAAGAACAGTTTTCAGGTTTGCGGCGTCAGGTCCGATGGCGTCGTTGTTTTCAACGGGTCTGTAACGCGCGCCCGGCTTGTTCAATTGGTGTCGGACCAAGAGCCGTGGGGTTTGGGGAAAGTGGGCATCGGGCCAAACCGGCACCCGGGGGCTGTTGCGAT
>JANONM010000073.1:0-3451 GCA_031420855.1 Hyphomicrobiales bacterium | reverse complement strand
GATGGTGTTCGTCGTGGATGTGACGATGATCGTGTTCCAATTCCTCGTGCCGATGTTCGTGTGTGTGCCGTTCAGACAAGTGCAACCATGCGCCAAAGGCCATCAATGCCCCGGCTGCAACAATCATGGGCGTCAAACCCGTTCCAAGAAGTACCATAGCGGTTAATGCACCCAGGAAAGGGGCTGTCCCGTAATAAGCCCCTGTTCTTGCTGATCCAAGATGGCGCAAAGCTACAATGAACAAGACCAAACCGAGGCCGTAGCTGACAAAACCAAGCGACATCGCGGCAGCTACGCTCGTGAAGGATGGCCAATTTGACCCCACGGCAAATGCGAGTGTCAGGTTGACTGTGCCTGCCGCCACGCCTTTGATGGCTGCAAGAACAACAGGATCAACAGCTGATATCTTGCGGGTCAAATTGTTGTCGATGCCCCATGAAAGGCATGCAAGGGCAATCAAGGACACACCCCAACCGCCATTTCCGATTCGGCCTTCGAATGACAACAAGACAGCACCAAGCACAATCGCAATGGCACCCAAGAAAAGCCGGCGGTCAACATGTTCACGAAAAACCAGCCACGCAATGACAAGCGTTGCGACAGCTTCAAGGTTCAACAGGAGTGAGGCTGACGCAGCATCCGTCGTCGCCAACCCCAACATGAGCAGGATGGGGCCAAGTACCCCGCCAAAAAAGATCGTCCCCAGAAGCCATGGGACATCTTGCCGGGACAGCGGGGCTTCTTGAACTTTAGCCCCCGCAATTCGGCGGAACACAAGCAGGGCCGTCAGTCCCGTGCCCGACCCCAAATAAAGCAAGCTCGCCAGCATGACTGGCGTAACTTCACCGACCAACAACTTTGCGATTGGAGTGGAAATCCCGAAAAGGGCGGCAGAAAGAAGGGCAATCAAAGGTACTGCGGAACTGGATTTCAAGATTGCACCTTGCGATGTGATTGCTGAAAGTCAGCTATCATTGCCTCATCATTAATGAAGCGCAATGTATGAACATCCGTCGCTTGATACTTGCGGTAACCGCAGTCTGATCGCCGCGAGTTCGGAATGGGACCGGTTTCCTCATAGTAGCGGATCATTTTCGCTGGAACCCCAGAGGCTTCATTGGCGTTACCTATATTCATCGCGGCACTCCCATAAGTCCTTGACCTTACCATGATGGGAAGGGTTATGTGACATGGAAAAGCAAGTTGAACACACCATGACACCCGTAACCGCCATCGACCCTGTCTGCGGCATGACTGTCGATCCGGCAAAAACGCCGCATCACGCTGACTATCGGGGCGTGGCCTATCATTTCTGCAGCGCCAGTTGCCGCACGAAATTTGTTGCAACACCGCTCAAATACCTCGAACCTCTAGCGCAGCAACCCACCGAACCCATGCCTGCGGGGACGGAATTCACTTGCCCCATGCACCCCGAAATCCGGCAAGTCGGCCCAGGCTCTTGCCCGATCTGCGGCATGGCCCTGGAACCTCTCGTCGTCACGGCGGAAAGCGGCCCCAACCGCGAACTGATCGACATGACACGGCGGTTTTGGATTGGCTTGGTGCTGACGCTGCCGGTGTTTCTGTTGGAAATGGGCGGGCATCTGACGGGCCTTCACATGTTGCTTGGCAAACAACTGTCCAATTGGCTTCAGTTGGCCTTGGCCACACCTGTGGTGCTGTGGGCGGGTTGGCCGTTCTTTGTGCGTGGATTTGAATCGTTGAAAACCCGCAATCTCAACATGTTTACGCTGATTGCCATGGGGACAGGCATCGCCTGGATTTACAGCATCATCGCAACTGTGATGCCTCAGATTTTCCCGCCTGCCTTTCGCCAGCCTGATGGCTCGGTCGCCGTGTATTTTGAAGCGGCGGCCGTCATCACTGTATTGGTGCTGCTCGGTCAGGTACTGGAATTGCGCGCCCGCGATCAAACCTCAGGGGCCATTAAGTCACTTCTTGGCCTCACCCCCAAAACCGCGCGACGCGTGAGCGCCGACGGCACCGAAGCAGACGTATCAATCGCACTGATTGTTGCGGGCGACAGTTTGCGGGTTCGGCCCGGAGAAAAAGTCCCGGTTGATGGTGTGTTGATCGAAGGCCGCGCCACACTCGATGAATCAATGGTGACAGGTGAGTCCATGCCGGTGACCAAAGAGGCAGGTGGCAAATTGATAGGCGGCACCTTGAACGCCACCGGCAGCTTCATCATGTCAGCGGAAAAAGTGGGCCGCGACACCATGCTGGCGCGCATTGTGCAAATGGTGGCTGAGGCACAGCGCAGCCGCGCACCCATTCAACGCTTGGCTGATCGTGTGTCCGGCTGGTTCGTGCCGCTGGTGTTGGCTGTCGCCATTGCCGCATTTGCGGCATGGTCCATATGGGGGCCAGAGCCACGCTTTGCCTATGCGCTTGTGGCTGCCGTTGCTGTTCTCATCATCGCTTGCCCGTGTGCGCTTGGCCTTGCCACGCCGATGTCAATCATGGTGGGCGTTGGTCGCGGTGCGCAATCCGGCGTGCTGATCAAGAATGCCGAGAGCCTGGAGCGCATGGAAAAAGTCGACACCCTCGTGGTCGACAAAACCGGCACACTGACGGAAGGCAAACCTGCCGTCACTGCAATCATCACCGCTGAAGGTGTTGAGGAAACCGAGCTGCTGCGCTTGGCCGCCAGCGTTGAGCAAGCCAGTGAACACCCCCTCGCCGCTGCCATTGTCAATGCCGCGAAGACACGCGACATCAGTTTGGCAAAAGTCATGGGCTTTGATTCACCCATCGGCAAAGGTGCCATCGGCATGGTTGAACGCAAGCGCATAGTCCTGGGCAATGCCAAATTCCTGGGCGAACTGAACATCCCCGTAAATGAATTGGCCGTGGGTGCTGAATCACTGCGCAATGAAGGCGCTACCGCCATATTCATGGCCGTGAATGGCAAGGCGGCGGGTGTTTTCGGCATATCAGACCCGATCAAGGCGTCCACGCCAGCGGCACTGACAGCCCTGCGCGCCCAAGGCATCCGCATTATCATGTTGACAGGCGACAACCGTACAACGGCAAATGCCATCGCAAAAAAACTTGGCATCGCTGACGTTGAGGCCGATGTGCTGCCAGACCAGAAAGCTGAAATCGTTGCCAAGTTCAAACGCGAGGGACACGTTGTGGCCATGGCGGGTGACGGTGTGAATGACGCGCCCGCCTTGGCCGCCGCTGATGTCGGCATCGCCATGGGCACGGGAACCGATGTTGCCATGGAAAGTGCTGGCATCACTTTGCTGAAAGGCGATCTCAACGGCATTGCCAAGGCAGTCACTCTTTCGCGCGCCACCATGAGCAATATACGCCAGAATTTGTTCTTCGCCTTCATCTACAATGCGGTCGGTGTGCCGATTGCGGCAGGCGTGCTCTATCCCGTCTTTGGTCTTCTGCTCTCACCGATGATCGCTGCCGCTGC
>JANONM010000072.1:0-7993 GCA_031420855.1 Hyphomicrobiales bacterium | reverse complement strand
GCCATGAAAATTTTCAACGATGACTCGCAGATGCGATCCGACTGGACGCTGCCCCTGTGCACAGGTGGTGAGCGGCTGAAGGATGCCAATGGCGACAAGGTGCATCCCACACAAAAGCCTGAGGCGCTGTTGCAGCGTGTGATGCTGTCGTCGAGCAATCCCGGTGACATCATCCTCGATCCGTTTTTTGGCACAGGTACAACAGGTGCCGTGGCCAAACAACTGGGTCGCAACTTCATTGGCATTGAACGGGATGAGACCTACGCCGCCCATGCCCGCCGCCGCATTGATGCCGTTGAAAAGTTGCCGCTTGAGGCCTTGAAAACTACAACTAGCAAACGCGCAGAGCCGCGCATTCCCTTTGGTACACTACTTGAGCGGGGACTAATCAAAGCGGGTGAAACGCTGTATGATCCGACCAGCCGGATTGCCGCAAACGTGCGGGCTGATGGTTCGATTGCTTCCAAGAATAATTCAGGGTCGATCCACAAAATTGGCGCCCACGTGCAAAATGCCGAGGCCTGCAATGGCTGGACTTTCTGGCATGTCAGGCGCGGCAACAATCTGGTGCCCATCGATCTGCTGCGCCAGCAGGTGCGGGGCGAGTTGGCTTCAGCGGCTTAGATGGGTGCGTGCTTTACTGTGGCGCGAGCTCTTGCGAGCCTCGAAGCATACGCCCCAGAACAGGCTTCAGCGACCTGCCAACCCATGCGCAATGATCTTGCGCATAACCGTCGGCAAAGCCTGTCCATCGACATCGTTCTGTGCGATCCAACCGTAGCTTTCATCCAGCGATGCTAAATCAATTTCGGTAAATTCTGCTGTCCACACCGTAACCTTCAAATGAAAATGCGTGAAGGTGTGTTCGACGACACCGGGCTTCTTTCGCCACGCCAATTGCACGGGCGCATGGCATAAGGGTTCCGCCAAGGCCTTCTCTTGCCATTCTGATCCCGGCACTTCCATCATGCCGCCAAGCAGGCCCTTTTCGGGTCGGCGGCGCAACAGCAATGCGTTGTTAATATTGCAGACGATAAAGGCATGGCCCAGGCGGGTGGGAATGCCGACCTTTGGAAGCTTGCGGGGAAGCGTGGCGGCAATGGCTTTGGCCCGTCCCAGGCAATGTTGTGACCATGGGCAAAGGGAACAATTGGGGCTTTTCGGCGTGCAAATGGTAGCGCCCAGATCCATCAATGCCTGGGCAAAATCGCCTGAACGCTGCTGCGGCACCAATGCCGTTGCCCGCTGTTTGATCTCCGGCTTTGACGTCGGCAGCGGCGTTTCGATGGCATAAAGGCGCGACAGCACCCGTTCCACGTTGCCATCCACAGCGGCATGGGGAAGATCAAAGGCGATGGCTGCAATGGCGCCTGCCGTATAGGAACCGATGCCGGGAAGGCTGAGCAATGCGGCATGATCCCTCGGAAAATGGCCACCATGCTGATCAACCACGGCCTTGGCGCAGGCGTGCAGATTGCGGGCCCTCGCATAATAGCCAAGGCCCGCCCAGGCTTTCAGCACATCATCGCGGGGGGCCGCAGCAAGGCTTGCCAAGTTTGGCCATTGTGCCACAAATTTCAGAAAATAGTCTTTCACCGTGGCCACGGTGGTTTGTTGCAACATGATCTCGGAAAGCCAGACACGATAGGGGTCAGGTCTTTCCGGTGCCCGCACCCGCCAGGGCAAAACCCGGGCGTGGGCGTCATACCAGTCCAGCAATGCGTCACTCAGACCGCTGCCATCACCGCTTTTTGTCTTTTTTTCCAGCCCTTGTTCTGCCATGGTTTTCATCGATATCCCCAAGAGGACACGACATTTCACAGATGCACACGCTCGACAAGCATTTCCGCGCCATGACGGGGGCGATTTTCAAGCGCCATGGCTTTGCCCAGGCCGATGTGCTCAGCCATTGGCCGGAAATCATAGGCGCAGAACTCGCCAAAACCTGCGTTCCCGAGCGCATTCGCTGGCCCAGACCCGGCGAATTGGACAGCAAGCGTGGGGCCACGCTTTCGGTCAAGGCCTATGCGGGTGAAGCGCTCGTCGTACAATATGCGGTGCCGCAAATGCTGGAACGGCTCAACAGTTTTCTGGGCCACGGAGCCATAACCAGTATCAAGGTCAGCCCCGGCCATTTGGTGCGAAAGCCCGATGAAGCCCCAAAACCCGTGGCAATCGTTTCGCCTGAATTGCTGGTACGGCTTTCTCCGATCAGCGACGATGCCTTGCAGGCGTCGCTGTTGCACTTGGGGGCGGCTGTCAGTTACAAATCCACACGTTCTCCACTGGCCAAACAAGCCCGTGGCCTCACCCCAAAAACTCGAGTAGGAAACCAGACATGACAACCATGAATCGCCGAAATTTGCTTGCCAGCTCCGCTGTGGCCGCCGTGGCTATAGCTGCACCGGCTTTGGCCCAGGAAGACGCAGTACCCGCCGCTGGTCCGGTGGATCTGGCCGCCCTCATGGCACCACCCGCCTTGGGTGAAATGTCGGTTGGCGCAGAAACCGCCAAGGTGGTGATCATTGAATATGCCTCGGCCAGTTGCCCGCATTGTGCGGAATTTGCCAATACTGAGTATCCCGTCCTTTTCAAAGACTACATCGAGACTGGCAAAGTGCGTTTCATCTTCCGGGAATTCCCGCACAATGATCCGGCCATGGGCGCGTTCATGCTGGCGCGTTGTGCGCCGAAGGAACGCTATTTCCCGATTGTTGACGTATTGTTCAAGACCCAGGAAAAATGGGTGCCAAATCCCTTGGTCGGCCTGAAGGAAATTGCCCTGCAGGCAGGCTTCACGGAGCAGACATTCACCGCCTGCCTGAACAACCAGGACGTGGCCAAGAAAATTTTCGAAGTGCGGGCCAAGGCAGAAACCTTTGGGGTGCAGGGCATCCCGACATTTTTCATCAATGGCAAGCGCTACCAGGGCGAATATACAGTTAAAGCCATGAAGGCTGTGATCGATCCCCTGTTGGGATAGTTTACGAGTAGACTTCACGAGTAGACTTCACGAATAGACTTTACGAATAGACTTTACGAATAGACGGGGCACCTCAGGCATGAAATTCACCAGACTCAGGCTGACGGGCTTCAAGTCTTTTGTCGAACCAACTGAACTTTTGATTGAGCCGGGTCTGACAGGCGTTGTCGGCCCAAATGGCTGCGGCAAATCCAATTTGCTCGAGGCCCTGCGCTGGGTGATGGGCGAAAGCTCCTATAAATCCATGCGGGGTTCCGGCATGGAAGACGTGATTTTTTCAGGCACCAGCCAGCGGCCGTCGCGCAACATGGCGGAAGTCATGTTGACCCTGAGCAATGACAACCGGGATGCGCCGGTGGTTTTCAATGCGGCTGATGAATTGGAAATCAGCCGCTCGATCGTCCGTGATGCGGGTTCCACCTATAAGGTGAACGGCCGGGATGTGCGGGCGCGGGATGTGCAGTTATTGTTCGCCGATGCCTCGACGGGATCGCGCTCACCGGCGTTGGTGCGGCAGGGCCAGATTGCCGAGATCATCAATGCAAAACCCCAGGCAAGACGCCTGATTCTGGAAGAGGCGGCGGGCATCACGGGGCTTCATACGAGGCGTCATGAGGCAGAGCTCAAGCTCAAGGCAGCAGAAACCAATCTGGCCCGCATCGATGATGTGGCGGCCCAGCTTGAAAGCCAGTTGAACAGCTTGAAGCGTCAGGCAAGGCAGGCCCAGAAATACAAGCAGGTGTCATCAGATATCCGCAAGCTTGAGGCAGCAGGATTGTTCGTGGCCTGGCGCGATGCCACAGCCGATGCAACGCGGGATGCCACGGCCCTTGATGAGGCTACACGGGTTCTGGCTGAACACACGCGGAGTGCTTCCGAAAAGTTGCGGTTGCGCGATGATCTGGGTGAGGCACTTCCCAGTTTGCGCGAACAGGAAACCATTCGGGCGGCGGTTCTGCAGCGCATGACACTCGAACGGACCGCCTTGGATGACGAGGAAAAACGGGTTGAAGGTCGCATCGCCGAATTGAAACAACGGCGCGGTCAGGCCCAGAGCGACGTGGTGCGCGAAGAAGGGTTGTTGACCGATACGGATGGCGTGATCAAAAAACTGGCTGATGAGGACGATGCCTTGCAAGCCACTGCTGGTGAAGGCCAGGACTTGCGCATGGCAGCTGCTGCGGCTGTGCAAGAAGCAGCTGAGGCCTTGGCGCGGGCGCAAGAGGCGGCTGATGAAGCGGGCCACAAGCTCTCGGAACTTTCTGCACAACGCAATGCGCTCGAGCGCAGCATCAATGAACACCGCAACCGGGTGGGCAAGCTTGATGCGGAAATGCAATCACTGGGGGAGCGCCGTCAGCATTTGCTGTCGCTGATAGGCGATCCGGGTGATGGTGCAACCCTCACCCAAGCCGTGGAGATGGCCCAAACCACAACAACATCAGCCGAGCAGGCTTCGTCCCATGCAGAAGTCACGTTGCGGGTGGCGCGGCAGGTTGAACAGGATAAACGGCAAGCCTTTGATGAAGCGCGGCGTGCCGCCGAGCGCTTGCAAACCGAAGTCAAGACACTCACCAATTTCCTGCGCAGTGATGCCAGTGATTTATGGCCGGCACTTGTCGATGCCCTGATGGTGGAGCCCGGTTTTGAAACAGCACTGGCTGCGGCCTTGGGTGATGACATTGAAGCGTCGTCAGATGAAGGTGCGCCGATGCATTGGCGCGGCCTGCCACCGCTAGCAGCAGAAGCCGCCTTGCCAGCCGATGCCACGCCGCTTTCGAAACACGTGGATGCACCACCTGCGCTCTCGCGCATCCTGAATCATGTGGGTGTGGTGTCGCGGGCTGTGGGTGCGGCTTTGCAACCGCAGTTGCAGCCGGGACAACGGCTGGTCAGCCGGGAAGGCGATGTCTGGCGTTGGGATGGTTTTGTGGCAGCAGCTGATGCGCCAAGTACGGCGGCCAAGCGCCTCGCAGAACGCAACCGCCTGACGTCGCTGGAAGCGGGAATGGCTGAAGCCTTGTCAAAATCTGAGGCTGCCAAAACTGATTTTGACCAGGCCAGACAGGCCGTGGAAAATGGCGGGCGATCAGAGCGCGAGAAGCGCGAGGCATGGCGTGCCGCTACCTCTGCACTCGATGTGGCTCGGCGGTCGTTGCAGACCCACGAACGCAAGCTCTCTGAGCAAACCGCGCAAACCAGTGCGCTTGATGAAGCCACGCGCCGCACAAAAGCCCAGCACCATGAAGCCAACCAGTTTTGCGCCGGGATTGAGCTTGAATTTGCAGCCCTTCCCGCCCTTGATGGCTTGACGCAAAGCTCTGCACAATTGCGCGAGACCCTGAACCGCCACCGATCAGTCTATGGCGAGGCGCGGGCCCGCCATGACAGTCTGGAACGCGAAGCCAAGATGCGGGGTGATCGACTGGCTGCAATTGTGGTTGAAACCCGGCAATGGCTGGCGCGGGCAGCAAAGGCGCGGGAACAGGTTGAACTGCTGACGAAACGTGCTGGCGAAGCAGAAGCGGGCCTTGCCGATTTGGCCGCGATGCCGCAGCAATTGGTGGATCGCCGTTTCAAGCTGATGAACCTGTTGTCGGAAGCCGAGCGGGACCGCAAGGCGGCATCCGACGCGTTGCAGGTTGCTGAAAACAACGTGCGCGCCGCCGACAAGGCCTTGCGCGAAGGGCAGGAACTGGCAGCCACATCACGCGAGGACCATGCGCGATTGGGTGCACGGCTTGAGGCTTCGAAACAGCGGCAGGACCATTGTCAGACCCGCATCGCTGAAACCCTGAACTGTGAACCCGGCGAAATTCTGTCCCAGGCTGGTGTTGATGCCGAAAAGCTTCCCGCAGGTGATGATATTGAAAAGAAACTCCTGTCCCTGCGCGAAGATCGTGAGCGTTTGGGTGCGGTGAATTTGCGGGCCGATGAAGAAGCCGAAGCTGTGGCGACACAACTTGAAACCATGGTACGGGAAAAAGACGAGTTGGTGCAAGCCATTGCCAAATTGCGCGGTGCCATTGGTTCGCTCAACAAGGAAGGGCGGCAACGCCTGCTCGACGCCTTTGGTACAGTGAATGCCAAATTCGCTGAACTCTTCACCACGCTGTTTGGTGGCGGGGAAGCCGAACTGCAATTGATCGAGTCCGATGATCCCCTGGAAGCCGGCCTCGAAATCCTCGCCAAACCACCCGGTAAAAAACCCACGACACTTTCGCTGCTTTCGGGCGGTGAACAAACCTTGACGGCCTTGGCCCTGATCTTCGCCGTGTTCCTGACCAATCCTTCACCCATCTGCGTGCTCGACGAAGTCGATGCGCCGCTTGATGACCACAACGTCGAGCGTTTCTGCAACCTGCTCAATGCCATGCTGGAGCGCACCGAAACCCGCTTCCTCATCATCACCCACCACCCCCTCACCATGTCCCGCATGAACCGCCTGTTTGGCGTAACCATGATGGAACGCGGCGTGTCGCAACTGGTGTCGGTGAACCTGGAAGAAGCTGAGGCACTGGTGGCTGAGGCAGGGTGAGCCATGTTCGACGGTGCAATATTTTATACATTGTGCTTCATTCTAGGCAAATTTTTCGTCTGGCTCTTCACCCTTGGAAAGTCCACGACTTCGCTTGTGAATTCAGACCTTCTCCACGAAGGCGTGCAGAAGGGACAAATTGCTGATAGCAGTTGCTTTGCGATGAAAAGATAATGGGACAGGTCTCGTACATTGTCCCTTCTCCACACTTGTGGAGAAGGTGCCCCCTCGACTTGATCGGGGGGCGGATGAGGTCCCTTCTTCGGCAATTGCAAGGCTTGCAAAGCCTGCGTAGACTCCGCTCACATGCAAAACCACATTCCCAAACCAGTTCACCGTTCGCCCTTGCGACTTGCTTTTGGCAAGGCGTTCTACATCAACAAGCGGCGACTTGAGTGGTATGTTACTTCAAAAAAGTATGCGACGCAGCGCAGTACCAACATACTTCCCCACCAGCATTTCTCCCATGCCACCCCGATGTTGCGGACACTTTCCGGTGTCGACATGCAGTTGCAAATCAACAAGAAGACCTCGCTGGAAATTGCGGCTTCTTGCATTGATGGACTTATCCTCAAACCCGGGGAAACATTTTCGTTCTGGCGGCTGGTAGGAAAACCCACGGCGCGGCGTGGATTTAAAACCGGGCTTGTGCTGCGCAACGGCACAATCCAACAGGACATCGGCGGTGGCCTTTGCCAGATGACCAATCTGATCTACTGGATGACCATTCACACGGTCCTCACTATTGTCGAACGCTGGCGGCATGGTTTTGATGTGTTTCCCGATGCTGGTCGCACGCAACCTTTCGCTTCGGGTGCGACTTGTGCCTATAATTATATCGACCTTCAAATTCGCAATGACACGGCAAATGTTTATCAGCTGCGGGTCCATACCCAAGGCGATTGGTTGCGCGGTGTTTGGGCCTGCGACGTGCCAATGCATTATCGCTATGACGTGATCGAAAAAAACCACGCCATCAAAATGGAATATTGGGGCGGCTATTCGCGCCATAATGAAATCTGGCGGAAAAAAATTGACGTGGTGTCAGGTGAACTGATCGACGAAGAATTCGTGGCCGCCAATCAGGCCATCATGATGTATCAACCGCTACTGGAACAACCGAAATAGCATCACACCTGCGACAGCGGAACGTCGACGATGACTGTTGTCTTTATGGCAAAAGCTGGCCCGCGTGTCGCGGACCAGCGTTAATTCAAATCGCCAGCATTAGTTGCTAGGCATACCGAAGCTGCCATCGAGGCAAGCTTTGATGAATCGTGCCTTCGTCACGGTAACCTGTGGCATGCTGTCTGACTCGCTGACTGATCCCTTGGTGATCATGTCGGCGTACTTTGGGGATTCTTCCTGTTCACCCAGCGTACCGTCCTTGTTGTTGTCAACCTTCACGAACCAGGCTTCGCACTGGTCAGCCGAAGGTGTTTCGGCAGCCATGGCGGCCATTGGTGAAAGTG
>JANONM010000071.1:0-2579 GCA_031420855.1 Hyphomicrobiales bacterium | reverse complement strand
GAAGGGGGTTAGATGTTCGGCAAGTTGATCACGGTGACGTGGGAGTAGCAGTGGTAACGGTGACGTAACGGTGACACTCCACTAAACTATCAACTACATCGCCACCCTCACTGCGCCCCAATCAGCCTTTCCACCAATGGCTGCATCAACTCGCCATCCACATTGGCAAAGGCAAACCTGAGATAATCTTCCTGTCCCGGTCCAAACATTGATCCGGGCAGACACAACACATCATGTTCTTGCGCCAGCCGCATGGCCACGGGTTTTGAGGCTTCACCGGAAAACGGGTGTTTGACATAGGCGAAATAGGCACCGCTGCTGACAAGTTCAAACCGCAAGTCAGGATGCTCAAAGGCTTTGCGAATGGCGGCAAGGCGACCCGCCATCAGGGCAAGCTTTTCCTGTTTCCAGCTTGCCAGATGCGACAGTGCAAACACCACGCCACCTTGGGTGATGTTGGGCGGGCAGATGGTCATGCAATCCAGAATCTTGGCGGCTTCATGCAACAGCCTTTCGCCGGAGATCATCGCCCCCAGCCGATAGCCGGCCAGCGCATAGACCTTGGAAAAGCTGTAGAGCTGGATCAGGGTTTCATCCCATTGGGGCCGCGTGAACAAATCATGGGGCGGGGCAGGGTGCGGGCGAAAGTCCTTGTAGGTTTCATCGAGAATCAGGGCGAGGCCATGGGCGCGTGCCAGATCATAAAACGCACCAATGACTTCAGCGGGATAAATCGCCCCCGTCGGATTATTGGGTGTGCACAATACAATGGCCCGCGTGTTGCTGGTGATCGCAGCAGCCGCAGCGGCAACTGACGGATAATTCCCCTCCGCCGTAAAGGCTGGAATGGCTTTGATGCCAATTCCCAGCATCGACAGCCACATCTGGTGATTGAAGTACCATGGCGCTGGCATGACGACATTATCGCCAGCCTTGGCCACCGCCATCACCGCCGCCGCAAAGGCCTGATTGCAGCCTGTTGTAATCGCCACTTGGGACGCGTCGATGCCAGCGGCGTAATCGGCACCCATGGCGGCAGCATAGGCTTCTCGCAATGGTTGGATGCCATAGATATTGGTATAGCCACCTGTTCCAGGTTCCCGGGCCAGCCGGGCAAACTCGTCTTGCAAGGAGGGCGCAGGTGGATAGCTCGGCACGGCTTGGCAGAGGTTCAGGAATGCCCGGTTTTTGCCCCCCCTGGTGGTTTGGGGCCTGACCCAACTCATGGCCTCAGCGATGGGCGGCGACTCGATTTGGGTGATGCTGGAAGAAAGCGGTAAGGACATGGATAACCCGTCGGTTTTAAACTTGAAGTAAGCAGCCTGATTGGCGATAACTCTGCTTTATGCAATCTGCACAAAGAACACGAGGCGACCATGCCATGGATAAGCCTTCGATTGAAGCCCTGCTGTCGCATCGCGGCGCATGGCTGAAAGGCGATACGGGGGATCAGGATGCTGCCCTCCAGCGCGCCACGCTCTCCCGCATGGTGGCGAACAACTATCCCCTGTTTGAAGAAGTGCGTGACCGGATTTTCCGTGCCACCGATGCGTTCATGCGCCATGTCGAAATCATCCCGGAAACCTTGGGCAAAGATGGCCATGCCTTGGTTGCCGAGATGCTGCGCCAGCGCATGGTCATTGAAGAAGAACACGGCCATGCGATTTGCGAAGTTCAGGGCAGGCGCTATATGTCGGGCGGCTGGCTGGAAGAATTGTCGTGGCTTGCCGCCATGGAGGCTGGTGCCGAAGAAGCCTTCTACGGCCAGGTGATTGGCTGGGAAGTCAAGGGCTTTCACGGCGAAAACGAAATCGACCTGATCATGCGGCGCGGCTCCACCCTGGGATTTGTCTCCTGCAAGGCCCTGCGCTCGGAACTTGACATGCATGACCGCAAGCACCGCAACCGCTTGATGGATGCTGTCCATGAAGCCGATAATCTTGCCGATCACTTTGGCAGGCCCGGTGAACGGGTGGCGGTGCTCATCACCACCGACCTTATCGACGAACTCAAGAATGCACCGCGCTACAACGCGCTGATGGGCAAGGCGGCGATTCTTGACGTGCGGCTGATCTCACTGGAAGACTTGGCCTATGGCAAATTGATCGCGGCATTTGAAAGCATGTGGGAAGAAAAATCATGAAAGCCATTCGTTTTGAGAAGACCGGCGGACCGGAAGTGCTGCAATGGCAGGATGTAACCCTCGCCAAACCCGGGCCCGGCGAAGTGCGCCTGCGTCATACGGCCATTGGCCTCAATTACATCGATACCTATCATCGCTCCGGCCTCTATCCCGTGCCGATGCCCAGTGGCATTGGCCTTGAAGCCTGTGGCGTGGTTGAAATCCTGGGCGAGGGCGTGAAAGGCTTCAAGGTCGGTGATCGTGTCGCCTATGGCTCTGGGCCTATCGGAGCCTATGCCGAGGCCCGAAACATCCCGGTCGCCCGCATCATTAAAATTCCCAAGGCCATTTCAGACGAAACCGCCGCTGCCATGATGCTGAAAGGCATGACCGTGCGCTATCTCTTGGCCGAAACATTCAAGGTGAAGCGCGGTCAAACCATTTTGCTCCACGCCGC
>JANONM010000070.1:0-11880 GCA_031420855.1 Hyphomicrobiales bacterium | reverse complement strand
TAGAGGCTTTTGAGCTTGACGCGCGCGTCGTTGGTTGTGAAACGCCAGTTTGCCTTGACGTGACGTTTGTTGCGAATGTTCTGCCAGGCGGTGACCTCCCGGACCAATGTCATTTTGTCGGGAATGCGGCGGTCCAGACATTGGGTTGAGAAAACAGCAAGCCCTGACTCGGCCATATCGAGCCAGCTGCCGTCCCCGCGCAGGCGGGGATCAGGTGTGTAATGCCATTCGAACCGCTCCATCAGCCGTCGCGCTTCGGCGGCGGGGAAGGCCTCGTCGAGCGAAGCGGGCTTGTGGGTGTTGAGATTGTCCTGCACCAGCACGATCTTCGTGGCGTTGGGAAAGTGCGTGTCGGACAAATCCTTGAGGACATGGGCATAGTCGATTGCGGTGTGACGGTCGGTCACTTTCACATGCCGCCAGCCCTCCAGGGCTGCGAACATCATGAACAGATTGGCCACGCCGCCTCGCCTCACCCTGAGCTTGTCGAAGGGCATACTCGTAATCGTGACGCGCCTTGCGTCCGGGCTTGGCGGCAATGGGAGTGCTTGTCTCGATGGTCATCTGCTTTGATGTTTCGTCGAGGCACACCACGGGGTGCCGGGGGGGTACAAGGGATCATGCGGTCGCTGATAGACTTCCGCTAAGTCTTCCATGTTGGCCACGAAAGCCGCACTGGCCTCCGGCGCTATCACCCATTGCTGCCTGAGGTGCGGTTTGAGAAGGTTTTTTTGAGCGTGCGCCCGATGGTGTTGTCGCTGGCTTTGGCAACGATCTTCAATTCAACGACCTTTTCCTCAAGCAGGTTCAGGGTCCATCTGGCGTAGCCAACCGGAGCCGGACCGCAGGCGAGCGCTATCAGCTTGGCTTCCGCAGCACCGTCGAAAATCCGGGGCCTTGCAGAAAGCGGATTGTATTTGCGGCTCAGGACCGCCTCAAACCCTTCTTCCACCACTTGTCGCCGCGTCCGCCCAACATTGGCAACACTGGTGTCGAGAGCTTCGGCGATCCGGCTGTCGCTCCAGCCTTCACCAGCATCAGAAACGTCCGACTTCAACAGGATGCGTGCCTTGGTCAGCAATTGCGCCGAGCGTTTGCCCGAAGCAACAAAAGCCGTCGGCCTCTCGCGCTCATCCGAACTCAGACGCACGACATACTTCTTGACGACGATCTCTGCTACGGCCACGAATTACCTCCTTCGTTGATCTCAAAACGACAGTGATTCAGAATGCGCCGTCAAAAGCAATGACGCGAGCTAGTAGGCTCAGGGATGTTCGAATTCACGATCTGCGTTAATCATTTGCGCGTTTAGGCGTGAGTGGCGGCGCATCTTGCCGCTGACCCTGTTGGTGCTGTGAATGGGGCTATGGGAAACAAGATTGCAGGGATGCTTCGCGGTCGCAATGGATTTGTTGTGGAGTTCAAGGGCAAATTCCGCATGTAAGGAAAACAATTGATACTGAGACGCACGAGCCTGGAAGTTGGGTTAGCCGATCTCAATCATGTTTTTTCGTTCCCAAGTACGTTGCAACAAGATTCCCGGTGGTATTCTCGCGCAGTGTTGAAGCTTGTCGCATGTTTTGCAATGCCGTGATGTTGAACTCTTGTCGACAGACAAATATTGCGCCATAGTTGCATTCAAGGGGCGCATAAAACTTTAGAGCTTAGTCCGTCAAGGGTTTCTCATGGAACAACCTCGACTGTGCCTCGTATTTCCCTCTGCATCGGCTGAAGCAGACATTTTGCGCAGGGCGTTTGCCGCACTGGGATTTGTTTGCGCGGAAAAAGCGGCGCTTGCGCCCATGAAACTTGTGTACCCCGAAGGGGCGGTGCAAGGCTTTTCACAGATTTTGCAGCATATGAACGCGCGACTGCGGGCTGATGAACAGCAGAGTGATGAACTGCTGCAATTTGCAACCCAATGCGTCATTGGCCGAGGAGACGATGAAGCGCGACGCGGATGCATTAATACTGCTGAAACAATTTTGCGGGATGGGCGGTGGTTTCTGGGTGGCGACAAGCCCGGCGTTGCGGATTTCGCGTTGCTGGCGCGGATCGGGCAAGCTGCAGTCACTGGTGACGAGAGTGCAAAGGTCGCGGCTTTGGTTTCAAGACTTGCTGGAAAATTCCCGGTGCCGAGTCCAGGTGCAGCACTTCCCAAAGACCAACGCAGTCTGATCAGCAAGCTGCTGGGCAATGCAAAACTCATCCGTTGGGTGGCGCGGGCTGCGGCAAGATTCGCACCCGCAACAGTAACCTTCAGGAAAAACACTTTTGTCTTCCGTTGGGCGGACGTCGCGTCAGTTTGCGATCAGGATGGTGCGTTCAGGATTGCTCCCATCAACCAGTCCAGAATTGAAAATGTAAGTGGCCGGTTTATTCTTGGAATGGATCGTTCGGTGGAACTGTTTCAGCAGCGCGGACACCTCTACAAAGCCCTGCATGCCGTTGACATGTCGGTCGTTCGCGCCACTCTCGAACAGCATTCTGAGCAGCTCACAACAATGGCCATGGCGCAGTTTGGCGCAATTGATGTTGTCAATTCCTATGCCCGGCCGGTTGCAGGTCGCGTTGCTGTGTCATTGCTGGGTATTGCCGGACCATCAGAGTCTGATCTGCTCAGGGTGGCCCGGGCAGTGTTTCACGAAACATTTCTCAATCTGGGTGGCGATTCCGCAATCCGCGAAGCCGGTCTTGCAGCAGGCAAGGAACTGCGGGCGTGGATCATTGCCGAAATTGCAGCAAGACGGGGCAGCGGGAGCGGCAAGCGCGATGTACTCGGTGGATTGTTGTTGCAGGTTGAAGCCGGCGATCTGACAGACGATGAAGCAGCCAATATTGTGTCGGGACTGCTGGTCGGTGCAATCGACACCACGGCCACCTGTGTTGCCAACATCATGACCGAATTGGTTTCAGACCCGGAACTCTGCGCCAGAGTGCGGGCTGATCAACACGACAGCACGCGGTTGTGGGGCTGGTGCCAGGAAATTCTGCGTCGCAGACCGCACAATCCGCTGGTCGTGCGTGAGGCCGCAGCCGGCGCCAGCATCGCGGGTCGTGGGGTTGAACAGGGCAGTAAAGTTTTCGCCATCAGCCTCTCGGCCATGCAAGACGCAAGGGTCTTCGACAACCCGTCTAAACTCGATCCCGCAAGACCTGAAAAAAACTATATGCATTTCGGTCGCGGCCTTCACCTCTGCTCCGGCCGTGACCTGAACGCCATCCAAATTCCTTTTCTTGTGGGCAGGTTGCTGCGCTGCAATCCGACGCGTCGCGGAGGGTTGAAATTTCGCGGACCATTTCCGGATGAACTCGTGATCGGCCTTGAGGGAGCAAAGACATGACACATGCGTTTGTGACAATTGCCCTGCCCTTCGCGCTGGACAAGGCCGATACAGTTGATGCCATTCTGGAAACGATGATCCCTGATTTGCATGGAAACGGAAAAATCCGGGACGCCCTGCGCGGCAAGGGCATTCACTTCATGACAATCACGGTGGTGCGCGGCGACCTGCCTGAACCAACGCATCTCGTCATGGAATTTTCCGCAGACGGCGACGATGCAGCAGCGATCACAACAGTGGCAACCGCATTGGACGGATGGATCAAAAGGATTTTTGAAACAGCTGGCATCCCGACAGAATCTGACTTGAACGGGCAGTTGTCGCGTCATCAGATCAGGACAGGACAGGGACTGTTCGATACACCCGGACTTGATTTCACGGGCCACCCCGGCATGACGGCAAACCGGATCAGGGATGAACATGACTTGGCGCGCGAGATCAGGGACTATTTTGACATGCACCCGGTCGCAGCGCCTCCCTTGCAAGTCCTCTCAGCACTCCGCGCACACATTGCGTCTCTGCCGGAGTTGGCAAAGCAGTTTGAGGCGCTCCCGGTGCCACGGCTTTCTGCCGTTGGTGAGACTGGTGTTGGCTTCTATCTGGGTTTGGCATTTCGCGGAATCCTGAAATTTTTTTGGCCCGTTATTGCGGCGCTTTTGTTGGCCACCATACTCCTTGCTGCAAGCCGCCATGGTTTTTGGGCGGGAACGGTGGCATTTCTGTCTGGCCTGTTGGTTTCGATTGTCATTCTTTTGGCAGTTCTTGCCTACTTCTACAGCCAACTGCGCATGGCGGAGGACGCCAACCAGCCCGATGACAGTTTGCCGGGCGCGTCCGTGCTGGATGAAGTGATGGCGCATGAAAACAACACCACACAAAACCACCTTGCGGGAATATCCCGCATGCAGGCCGGCTGGATGCGATACCTCTCGCTGCGGATCGCCTTTTGGGTCATCGGACAGATGGCATCGAAAATTTACAAGCCCGGCTATCTTGCTGAAATTGGCACCATCCACTTTGCCCGCTGGATATTGTTGCCAGGAACCAACAAGCTGTTGTTTTTCTCCAACTATGGCGGCAGCTGGGAGAGTTATCTCGAAGACTTCATCACCAAGGCTGCCAATGGGCTGACGGGTGCCTGGAGCAATACCATCGGATTCCCAAAATCCTGGAACCTGTTTCAGGGCGGCGCCACCGATGGTGACCGGTTCAAACGCTGGGCCAGACGCCAGCAACAACCAACGCGGTTCTGGTATTCGGCCTATCCGCATCTGACGACGGCGCGTGTGCGCACCAATGCGGCGATACGGCAAGGCCTGGCTACGGCCTCGACGACTGATGAAGCATCGGCTTGGCTTGCCCTGTTTGGCTCAAATCCCCCTCCTGCGACTGTCATCGAAACACCGGAAGTGCAGAGCCTGCTGTTTGGCGGCTTCAGCAAACATACCCATGCCGCATGTCTGGTTTTGCAGTTGCCATCCGAGATGGAACAGGCGCGAAAATGGCTGCAAGCCACAGAACCCACGTTAAGTTACGGCGATGATCCTCCTGTGGCAGATGTTCGCATTCTGTGCCTCACGCATGCGGGACTGGCGAAGCTCGATCTCCCCAGTGATACGCTTGCCAACTTCCCTGCCGCATTTCGACAAGGCATGGCGCACCAGACACGGGCCAAAATCCTGTCTGACACGGGGGAAGACCGGCCGGAAAAATGGTCGTGGGGCTTTGAGCCCGCAGATTGCGCGATGCTGCTCTATGGCCATAGCGCCAAGGCGTTGGCGTCACAAAAGCGCGACGTTGAGAAAACGCTAAACTTCCACGGCTGCAAATTGGTTCATGCCGTGACCTTGGCTGAACTCGAAAACCAGCGCGATGCAAGTGGCAAGCAGAAATCATCGGTTGAAGCCTTTGGCTTTGCCGACGGGATTTCGCAACCCGTCATTCGCGGCACACGTCGGTTCTTACGTGCCTCTGATGCCATTCATGTGGTTGAGCCAGGAGAATTCCTGTTGGGTTATCCCAATAATCGCGGTGTTTTTTCACCCGCCATTACAGTTTCTGCCACAACAGATCCGGGAAATCTGCTGTCTGTCGCAAATCCCCGCCACACCGGCGCGTTGAGTCCGGATTTCAGCAGTTCAGGCGCCAACGCGGCACGGGATTTCGCCCGCAATGGCTCGTTCCTTGTCATTCGCCAGCTTGATCAAAAAACCCAAGTGTTTGATGGGTTTATTGAAAAGACCGCCATTGCGTTTGGGTCGCATGCTGGCATGCCGCAACATCTTGACAGTTTGCATAAACGCAAGGAGTGGATCGCCGCCAAGATGGTGGGGCGCTGGAAAGACGGCACGTCATTGGTGAAATATCCGCACAAGCCAGGCACCGGTTGGGATGGTAAGGACATGGCCTACCCGGACAATGACTTTCTCCTGGGCACTGAGGACCCCGCCGGACAGCGCTGTCCGTTTGGTGCGCACATCCGCCGTGCCAATCCGCGCGAAAGCTTTGTGCCGGGATCACAGGAACAACTGACGATCAGCAACCGGCACCGGATCTTGCGGGTGGGGCGCAAATATCTTGCAGAGGGCAGCGGCGCGAAGGACGCAAAGGACCCAGGCCTGCTTTTCATGTGTTTTAATTCCGACCTCGAACGCCAATTTGAGTTCATCCAGCAAACCTGGTCGATGGCGTGGCAGTTTCATGGGCTGGAAAACGAGGTTGATCCCATTCTCGCCCGTGGTTTGCGCGGTCCCGGCAGCGGCAAGCGGAAACTGGCGCGGCTTACCATTCCAACGCCTGCAGGAGCCTTGCAAATCCAAGATGTTGAAGATTTCATTCGCGTGCGCGGCGGAGGCTATTTCTTCATGCCAAGCCGCAGCGCGCTGAAATACCTGTGCGGACCCACGGCCAACACGGGTGCAACAAATCAAATGTAGCAACACTTCTGAAGGAGAATGCGATGGCTGAACCACTGACCCTGCAACTTCTTGATTTGCCAACGCTGGCCACATTGGGCGGCCAGGTTCTCGCGACAACAGCGGTGACCAATGGTCTGGCCCGCGCCTTCAATTGGCAACCGCGCTGGTTGGGCCTGATCGTGTCTTTGATCCTCAGCCTGACGACGGGCTATCTTGCAAACCAGTTTTCTGGTTCAGGGCTGTTTCTCGCAATTCTCAACGCCTTTGTTGTCTACCTCGCAGCGGCAGGAACCAGTGGCGCAGGCGCTGCACTTCTACCCGAACCGCCAGCCAATACCACTGAAGCACCAGGCGGCTTTGAAGACCGTCGCATCCTGCGTCCATGGTTCTAGCCAGAAAGTGAGAACACCATGTCAAACTTTGAAACCGAACGTCTGAAAAAATATCTGGCTCTTGTATCCAGAAAGCATCCGGACATTGACGAGGCGGTTGAACGCCTTGCCCAGCCAAAAGCCAGGGCGGCACCTTTTGGTCTGGAAAGTATGGAAGCCCCTGCACCAGACTTGAGCAAGGTCAAGTCCGGCATCCTGGCCATGCACCGGGGCGATGCTCTCACACAAGATGAACGTAATGGACTTGAAGCCATCATCCTTCCCGACCTCCGTCCCGCGATCGATATCATCAATGGCAAGTTTTCCTCCACACATGAATTATGGTCGCAACTGTCTGGCGACATGACGCTCCGTACACGGATTGAAACGGTCATTCCGTCGGTTGGCCGCATCGAACTGCCTGGTAATCGCAGATACCCCTATGGCGGAACGGGCTTCGTCGTCGGCAAAGGCCTGATCATGACCAACCGGCATGTGGCGGAAATCTTTGCACAAGGCTTGGGTGACCGACGCGTTCAGTTTGTAGCTGGAGAAAAAGCCGGAATCAATTTCAGCCGCGAACTGGGAGGGCCTGAAGGCCAAACGCTGATGATCCGCCAGGTGGTGATGATCCATCCCTATTGGGACATGGCCATTCTCGCGGTTGACGGATTGCCGGACGCGCACAAACCGCTGACACTGTCGCTCAATGATCCGCGCCAGATGGATGGCCAGGATATTTTTGTGATTGGTTATCCCGCGTCCGATCCGCGCAATCCGGCGGATGTGCAGGACCAGTTGTTCAATGGCAATTATGGTGTGAAGCGGCTGCAACCAGGCGAGTTGCACGGCGGCATGAAAACATCGAGTTTTGGCAAAATGGTCAATGCCGCGACCCATGACTGTTCGACATTGGGCGGAAATTCGGGATCGGCTGTATGTAACATGGACACGGGTGAGGTGATGGCCTTGCATTTTGGCGGCTTGTATCAACAACAGAACTTTGCCGTGCCGGCATCGGAACTGGCCCAGGATGACCGGGTAATCAAGGCTGGCGTTCAATTCACTGGCAATCCTCCCGGTGGTGGCACGGGTTGGTCTGGCTGGTGGGCACGGGCCGATGCAACGGAAGCTGTGGCCGCTGACGCCGGAACTCCACAGCCTGCGCCACAAACTGTTGCGCCAAGTACTGGTGTGGATACATCCCTGGCGCTCAGGAACACAGATGGTTCGATAAGCTTTGAAGTGCCATTGCGGATCACCATTCAGTTGGGAGCTGCGCCAGCATCTGCTGCCAAAACTGAAGCCGTTGCGGCTGCTGCAATTGAGGAGGCGCCAACCGCGCCACGTGATACTGACTATGCTTCACGCACGGGTTACGATCCGGATTTTCTCAATACAGGGGAGTTGGAAGGGACCGCCGTCAGTGTGCCAATACCTGCGGCGAAAGAGGCGACAATGCTGGCACCAAATCAAGCAGGTGGCAACACGCTGCATTACCAGAATTTTTCGCTGCAAATGCATGCCAAGCGGCGGCTGGCGCTTTTTACTGCATCCAATGTCACCAAGGATCCGCGACTGAAAGAACCTGAACCTGGTCGCGACTACACGCGCAAAGGTCTCGGCGGGGAATCCGACAAGTGGTATGCAGATCCGCGCGTTGACGCCAAACATCAACTGCCGGAAGTGTTTTTCACCAAGGACCGCAAGGCTTTTGACAAGGGCCACATCGTGCGCCGCGATGACGTGGCCTGGGGCCGGAGCCATGAGGCTTTGCTGCGTGGAAATGCCGACAGCTTCCATGTCACCAACTGTTCGCCACAAGTCGGCGGTTTCAATCGCTCGGCAAATGGTTTGGACAACTGGGGCGATCTGGAAAACCATGTGTTGTCGGAAGCGTCCAATGAGCGGCTCTGCGTTTTTGCAGGACCGGTTCTCGCCGCTGATGATCAGGTGTTTTCGGGTGTCGGAGAACGCGGTAGCAGCATCAGCGCCAGAATTCCGGCCCGGTATTGGAAGGTCATTGTTGCGCGGGTTGACGAAGGCCTTGCGGCCTACGGTTTCGTACTTGAACAGGATTTATCCGACGTCTCATGGGAAGAGTTCACAGTTCCCGCAGAGTTTGCGCCCGCCCTGAGCAGCCTTGCCGACATTGAAGCCATGACGGGTGTTGTGTTCGATCAATCCATCCGCGATGCCGACCAATATGAAAACCAGCGCGGCCAGGAAATCGCCATGCGGGCAAATGTGAAGAAGAGAAAGAAACGGTAGAGGCATGGCGACACTCAGCGGCAAGGATATCGTTGACCTCAGCAAGTTGCTGGCCACGGCATTGGATGTCGAGGATTTGGAAATGCTTGTGCTGTCGAGCACGGGTGAAGATCTCTACGTCAGTTTTGTCGGACAGGGCAAGCCGCTGGTCAAAACCATATTTGATCTGCTCAGGGAACTTGAGCGTGAAGGCATCGTCGACAAGTTTCTGGCTGAGGTCTACCAATCCCTCCCCAACAAGCCGGAAGTTCGCAAAGCTGTTGCAAGCCTTGTGCCGCAAGCAGCAACTCCGCCCCGCAACGATGCGGTTGCGCTGTCTGTGCAAAAAGATGGTGCTGTGGTGGCGAATGAGCCAACCAATGCCTTTGCGCCCGGACTGCAGCGCAACGTCAAACCTCACTTGAAACAACTGGACTTGCACATCTGGTTGAAAAAATTGGCTGAGATCGAGCGGCAAGTCTGCCGCATTGAATTCAACGGCAATGCCGCGGGCACCGGATTTCTGGTGGGCCCCGATTTGGTTCTGACCAACTGGCATGTGGTAGTGGCCGCAAATGCCGCCAACCAACTCAATCAATTGGCCTGCCGGTTTGACTACCAGCGGCTGGAAAACGGCACGCGGCAGCAGGGCACCGCCGTAACCCTGCACACCGATGGCTGCATTGCTTCGAGCCCCTACAGTCCTGCCGAGCTGACGCAAAACCCCGAGACACCTTTGCCGACAGCCGACCAGCTTGACTATGCATTGTTGCGGCTCGCCAAGCCCGTCGGCCTTGAGGAAAAACGCGGCTGGGTTGACATGACCAAGGGCAGCGCCACCCTTAAAAAAGGGGACGCCCTGTTGATCGTCCAGCACCCCGATGGCGCGCCCATGAAGCTCGCCCTCGATACGGATTCGATCATCAAATACAACGACAACAACACCCGGCTGCGCTACGCCACCAACACGGAAGCCGGCTCCTCCGGTTCCCCCTGCTTCAACATGGATTGGCAACTCGTCGCCCTGCATCACTTCGGCGACCCCACCTGGACCACCGTGCCACAATACAACCAGGGCATCCCCATTGCATTGATCCGTGAACGGATTATTGCGGGTGGTAAGGTTGATTTGCAAGTCCCACTTGACGCCGCGCCAACCGGACCTGAAACCATCGTTCAAAAGCCCGGCAACCCCGAACGTAAAAAATTGATCGAGGATTTCGAGAGTACCATTGGCAGAGTTGACACGGACTTCAAATACATCACTGTCTACAAGAACCTGCATGACAGCCTGCATCAACTGCAAGTCAAACCCTATTTTGAATTGCGCAATGCGGCCGCGGGATTTGCCAAAATGTTCACCAGGCCCGCATACTCAATTTCTATCGCAATGATGTCAGCAACACCTTGACCTTGGCGCGGGCCAGCCTGCAGGATTTTCCCGCCGACGATGGCGGAAGGGCCTTGGAGAGAAACTGGATAGATGACCTTGATAAGCGGTCAGCCGACTATAACCAGGCGGTCGACAAACGTGACGGTCCGAGTGCCAACAATGCCTTGTTTGAAATCAACCAAATCTTGTCCGACGTTCCATCGCGGCTCAACCAACAAATATTCATCAAGGCCAGTTATCTTCCCCTTCCGGCGCTTGCAACCGCCATTGATGCCGTCGGCGCATTTGTCGGCGTTGACACGAACCTGATCGACCGTGCAAAAAAATCCATCACTGAACTTGGCCTCAACATCTCCACGAAGGTCGGGCAACACAAGGCCTGGCAAGATACAGACCGGGTCATCCCCATGCTTGATGATGTTTTTGACCGCGAAGGCAACGAGATACTCATAAGATTTCGGCAATACTGGCCGACCCTGAAAACCCGGGTCAATGCCCTGATGAACGAGGAGCCAGGCGCCATATGGGTCAAGCATTGCGCGGCCTACACCGACGACATCGAAGATCAACTTGCCAAAAAGGAATTCAGCGTAGACCTGCAACTGGCCTATGAAACTTTGCGCGGCGCGACACGGGCACAGTTTTTTGCCGTTGATTCCAACCTGAAAATGGAATGCGCCAACCTGTCGCGAAAAGATGCGCCGTGGCTGTCATTGCTGGAGTGGGTGGCACATGAGTAAAAAACAAAAATCTGCCCCGCTGCCCACCAACACGTTGGATGAATTGCGTGTGACGCATGCGAACTTGATGGAGCGCAGCAGTGCCAAGGAGAAGGCTGGCGCTGCCGCGTTCATTGAAGACATCAAGTCATTCACCGAGCACCTGCAATCCCGAGGTGCGGCACTTTCCGATCTGCTGGACCGCAAGGAGGCCCAGGGCATTCTGGATTACTGGTCGTCCCACCTGGTGAGCAATGGCGGGGTTGATCTCAATACGTGGAGCCAGCCCCGCATCGCGGCATTTGACAAGTCGCAGACTTCAAGTGCTTCATCTGCCGATATCGAAAAGACCAAGGCTGAACTCCAAGCCATTGACGAGAAAAACCGCCAACTGATCCGCATCAGTGCCCAGGCCCGGCAATGGCGCATGTACGGCAAGTCCAAAGGATATTTGCTGGGCGGCGATGCCCTCAAAAATGCCAAAGATTTCCTCGGCAAAGACAAGGACGTCGATGAACTGATCGCCGAGAGCGATAATTATGCGTCGGTCAAGGACCGCAACTGGCGAATGGGGGCGCTGGCGGTGATCTTGGCTTTGTTGGCGCTAGTGGCAGGTCTGGTAGTTACCATCCAAAAACTCCTGTCAGAACAGATAATTCTCGCGTTCTCAAATGTTCAACTTGATGTTGCCAGAGCTTAGGGGTTGCCAAAGCGCCTGAAATGAGTACTATATCCTTTTTCATGTCACATCGGTTTGTTATTAACATCTATTGCTAGGATACCTTATGGTCACAATAGTTCAAGCAAAACCTCAATATTTGAGCAACATTTACTCGATGATTCTAATATTAGCAAAACATGATGGATGGGATCACAAGATACAAC
>JANONM010000069.1:0-3394 GCA_031420855.1 Hyphomicrobiales bacterium | reverse complement strand
AAAAAGGGGAGGCCACCCAATGCCACAACGTCTTTCATTCCAGCTCTATTCCGCCAGAAACTTCCAGCCCTGGGATGGCATCATCGAGATGTTGGCCAAGTCTGGCTACACGGAAGTGGAAGGTTTTGGCGGCGCCTATGGTTCGCCCGGTGCCTTCTATGACGAGCCGGAAAAATTCCGAGACCTTCTCGACAAGCACGGCCTCACCATGCCATCGGGACACTTCTTCCCCATCGACATGTTCGAGAAGGAAAAAAAGCGCGTGTTGCACATCGCCAAGACCCTTGGCATGCGCGCCCTCTATTGCCCTTATATCATGCCCGACCAGCGTCCCAAAACCGGCGCAGGCTGGAAAAAATTCGGCCAGCGCCTGGGTAGCGCTGCTGAACAATACCGTGACGAAGGTTATATTTTCGGTTGGCATAATCACGACTTTGAATTTGCGAAACTGAAAGACGGCTCCACCCCCCATGAACGCATTTTTGAGGGCAGCGAATTGCTGAATTGGGAAGTTGATGTGGCGTGGATTGCCCGCGCCAAACAGAACCCGGTGAAATGGCTGAAGGCCTATGGCGACCGCATCACCTCTGCCCATATCAAGGACATTGCGCCCAAGGGCCAGAACCTCGATCAGGACGGCTGGTGCGACGTCGGCAAAGGCACGGTGAAATGGCCGGAGATTTTCAAAGTGCTGCGCGAAGAAACCAACTGCCTGACATATGTTCTGGAACACGATAACCCCAAGGACGTGGCAGCCTGGGCCAAGGCGTCGATCAATTTCTGCAAAAAGCAATAGGGGACGAACATCATGCAAAAAACATTGGGCGTTGGCATCATCGGATGTGGCAACATCTCCTGGGCCTATTTGAAACTGGCCAACCTGTTCAAGGACATTGAAGTCAAGGCGGTGGCTGATATCAACATGGACGCCGCGAAAGCCCGCGCTGCAGAATTTGGCGTCAGGGCCCACACGGTCAAGGACCTGTTGAAACAGGACGACATCGACATCGTGGTAAACCTCACGGTGCCTGCAACACACTTCAAGGTGTCAAAGCAGATTCTCGATGCCGGCAAACACGTCTATTCGGAAAAACCTTTGACGCTATCCTACAAGGACGCACTGGCCTTGCAGAAATATGCCGCGAAGAAAAAGCTGCGTGTGTGCTCGGCACCAGACACATTCCTCGGCTCTTCCCATCAGCAGGCCCGCAAGGCAATTGACGACGGAGAGATCGGCAAAGTTGTTTCAGGCACTTGCCATTTCATGGGGCCTGGCATGGAAATGTGGCACCCCAATCCGGATTTCTTTTTCAATCCCGGTGGCGGCCCGGTGCTTGACATGGGCCCTTACTATATCACCAACCTGATCAACCTGATTGGACCTGTGAAGCGGGTTGCAGCCCTGCTTGGCACGGGTCGCAAAGAGCGCGTCATCAACAGCCAGCCCAACAATCCACGCAACGGCGAAAAACTGAAAGTGAAAACCCCGACGACCTATCACGCCCTGTTGGAATTTGTGAATGGCGCTTGCGTCACAGTTTCCCTGTCTTGGGATGTCTGGGCCCACAAGCACCAGAACATGGAAATCTATGGCCAAACGGGGGCGATGTTTGTGCCTGATCCGAATTTCTTTGGTGGTGATGTAATGGTTGCAGGCAGTGACCAGACGCCAAAGGCTTTGAAAGCCTGGGATCATCCTTTCGCCAAAAACAACTGGGGTATGCACAACAGCCAGACTGATGTGCTGTGGGCGAACTATCGTTGTGCCGGCCTTGCCGACATGGCGGCCGCCATCAAGAAAAAGAAACTGGCCCGCTGTGATATCTCAATGGTGGCCCATGTGGTAGAAGTCATGACGGCCATGATGGCATCAGGAACGACGAAAAAAGTCATAACCCTGAAATCCACCTGCAAACGGCCAGCCCCCTTTGGGCCGGAAGAAGCCCGCGCCTTGATGAAATAACCCATAAAGGCCCCACCCCTGCCCCTCCCCGCAAGCGGGTAGGGGTGAATGATATATCGCCCCTCCCCGAAAGCGGGTAGGGGTGAAGGATGAATCACCCCACCCCGATCTTCGGGGAGGGGCAGGGGTGGGGTCGACCAGTGAGGATTAAAAACATGAAATACAACCGTTGCGGCCGTAGTGGCCTTCTTCTGCCCGCCATTTCCCTGGGACTGTGGCACAATTTCGGGGCAGCTGCCGATGCTGAAAACATGGCCGCCATGTGCCGCCGGGCTTTTGATCTGGGCATCACACATTTTGATTTGGCAAACAATTATGGCCCGCCACCCGGAAGTGCCGAAATTGCTTTCGGCAAAATTCTGGATGCTGAATTCAAATCACACCGTGATGAAATCATCATCTCGACCAAGGCCGGCTATCACATGTGGGATGGCCCCTATGGTGAATGGGGCAGCCGCAAATACATGCTGGCCAGTCTGGACCAAAGCTTGAAACGCATGGGGCTTCCTTACGTCGACATTTTTTATTCCCACCGCTTCGACCCCCACACACCCCTCGAAGAAACCATGGGTGCGCTCGACACGGCGGTCCGCTCGGGCCGCGCACTTTATGTTGGCATTTCAAACTATCCCGCCGATGCCACGCGCCGCGCCGCGCAAATCCTGCGCGAACTCGGCACACCCTGTCTTATCCACCAGCCGCGTTACAACATGTTGCAACGCGAGCCGGAACGTGAGGGTGTGTTTGCCGCCGTCGCCCATGAAGCCATGGGATCAATCGTCTTTTCACCGCTTGCCCAAGGCCTTCTCACCAGCAAATACCTGAACGGCATCCCCGACGGCAGCCGCGCCACGATCGGCAACTTTTTGAAAAAAGCCCAAATCACAGATGACGTGGTGCAGCGATCCTTGAAGCTGAACAGCCTCGCCAAACAGCGCGGACAATCCCTGGCGCAAATGGCATTTGCCTGGGTGCTGCGATTGCCAGAAGTCACATCTGCATTAATGGGCGCAAGCCGCGTCAGTCAGATTGAAGAAGCCGTCGCTGCTTTGGATAACACAAGTTTCAGTGCAGATGAACTGCAAAAAATAGAAAGTGTGCTCGCCGAATAACAAGCAGTGTGGCCCCCACCTCCGGCGCGTTAAAAAAGGCCGGAGGTGGGGGGCAACCGGTGAGTTTCTGACGCCGTTCAGTCGAATGCAGAGAGTTGTTTCAAACGGTGTCGCTTCTGTCATACGTCGCTTAAAAACCGCTCGGCACACACTTTCAAAGTTTCAGCCATCGGGCGCTTTCCCCAGTTGTTGGCAGAAAAAATTTCGCACTCCACCAGTCCCTGATAGCCCGCCGCTTCGACCATCGTTCGAATGCCGCGAATGTCAATCACGCCGTCACCCATCATGCCACGGTCGTTCAGCACGTCTTGCGTGTCGC
>JANONM010000068.1:0-1681 GCA_031420855.1 Hyphomicrobiales bacterium | reverse complement strand
ACTTTCAACCAACTCAGCTGTCGCAAGTCTGGTTTCCCGCTTTCGCGGGAATGACGATTGCGCTGGGCTTTTCAACGCAGCATCGACCTGGTTCAATTCTCGCCACGTGTGTTTTTCGCGTGCAGGCACTTTGAAATTGATTTCGGCATGGCTGCCATTGATTGCGAGGCAAAGGCGTTTTCCGTTGTTGACCAGAACCAAGATGACAACATGATTGTGGGCGTTTGACCAATCGAGGGCGGTGCCATCGGCACCGAACCATGTGGCATCAGGCATATCGTCGCCAGGCGACTTGTGGCCATGTAAAAACGAGTCGGGCAAAAACTCGGCAATCGCAACGCGCATGGCAACCAGCGACCCAAAATTGTTTTCCAGTTGCGTGTCACGCGTGTGCCAATTCAACCAGGTGGTTTCATTGTCCTGGGCATAGGCATTGTTGTTGGCGTTCTGGGTACGGCCAAATTCATCTCCGGCGCAGATCATGGCCGTGCCACGGGAAAACAGCAGGGTAGCGAATATGGCGAGCGCATTGCTCTGCGTGCACGTGACTTCTTCATTTTTTCCGTCGCGGTTGTTTTCGCCATTGGCATGATTGTTCTTGGCGGTGAAGTTCAAGAGGTCATGCAGGGTGAAGCCATCGTGGGCGGAAATAAAATTGATGGAGCGCGAAGGTTTGCGGGAACCGAAGACATCGGATGAACCGGTGATGCGGGTGGCAAGGCCATTGGTGGACCAGGCATCGCCGCGCCAGAAACGCCTGACATCATCCCGGTATTTGTCGTTCCATTCAAACCAGTTGTCGGGGAAATGGCCGAGTTGATAGCCGCCGGGGCCAACGTCCCAGGGTTCGGCAATCAGGATGCGCGATGCAAGTACGTCATCGTTGTTGATGGCTTCGAGCAGGGGAGCGGTTTTTGAATAGCCGGTTTCCGATCGACCCATGATGGTGGCGAGGTCGAAGCGAAAGCCGTCAATGCCACAGGCCAGCACCCAATGGCGCAGGGCGGCGATGACCAATTCAACCGTATGCGGACGATCCAGCGCCAGCGTGTTGCCACAGCCTGCATCATTGACATAAGTGCCGTTGAACAAGCGGTAATAGCTGGCGTTGTCGATCCCCCGGAATGACAACACAGGACCGAAGGCATCGCTTTCGCCCGTATGATTGAACACGACATCAAGAATAACGTTGATGTTTTCAGCATGCAAATTGGTCACGGCGTCGCGCAGTTCTTGCAAGCCACCAGGTGCCAACTTGGGTTCGATTGCGAAAAACGATACAGGATTGTAGCCCCAGGCATTGTGCAGCCCGAGTTTGACCAGATGGCGTTCATCAATCCAGGCAGCAATGGGTAGCAGCTCGATTGTATCGACGCCGAGTTTTTTGAAATGGGCGATTGAAGCGTGAGCGGCCAGAGCTGAGATTGTTCCGCGCTGATCGACCGGGATGGCCGGATTGAGTTTGGAAAATCCGCGCACATTCAATTCGTAGATGAGTTTAGGGGCAGCGATTTTTCGCAATGGCAGATTTGACAACGGCTTTGTTGCAATGGCCCGTGGCACCAGTCCTGCACTTTCCTCAGCATGGTGCGAGAGGGTGGGATGGTAGGTAAAGCTTTTTGAGATTGCCGTTGCATAGGGATCGAGCAACAGTTTTGACTGATCAAAATAGTGGCCGTCT
>JANONM010000067.1:0-1867 GCA_031420855.1 Hyphomicrobiales bacterium | reverse complement strand
CCCGAAGGGCCTCTTCTCGTCGCCGCCAAAGTGCTACATGCACCACCAAGCCTCGTTCATTCCAGCCTTCTTTCCTGAAGGCACGAAGCTCGGAACCGATGCTGACTTCTTTTATATGCCAACCTACGCAGCAATGGCTGACCTCGGCAAGCCAGTGTTGGGTGCAGGTACGTTGTTCACCATCACCAAAGATTCAAAAGCCGCACGCGCCTTCATCGAATTTCTGAAGATGCCACTGGCCCATGAAATCTGGATGATGGATGGCGGTTTCCTGACGCCATTGAAAACGGCAAACCAGGCAGCCTACGGCAGCGATGCCGCCCGCAAGCAGGGTGAGATCATGACATCAGCAACCACGTTCCGTTTTGACGGTTCGGATCTGATGCCAGGTAAAATCGGCGCAGGCGCATTCTGGACCGGCATGGTGGATTTTGTTGGTGGCAAGTCTGCCGCTGACACAGCCGCTGGCATCCAGAAGGCCTGGGACGAACTCAAGTAACAATAAATCCGGCTTGTACAATTTCTAGGTTTTCGACATCCTCCCGAAAACCGGGAAGCGGTCTGTCTTCATTGGCAGACCGCTCCCCAACTTTTTTCTGTTGATCTGATGTTGCCTGATTGCGTTCAACTGCGTGTCGCTGGGGAGAGATGACCATGACTGCTCAATTGTTTAACGCCTTCATCACGGTGTTGATTGGCGTTGGCGGCTGCCTCGCTTATTTTTATGGCTCGAACACGCTCCTCGATAAAATGTTGCCGGTGAATGCCAGCAACGACGATCGCTCCATTCGGAATCTGAAACTGCAATCCACGATCAGGCCTTGGCTGTTTCTCGGCCCCGCACTCATCTTGCTGACGCTCTATCTTGTCTACCCTGTAATTCAGACGATTTGGCTTTCGTTTCACGATAACGCCGGTGACAAGTTTGTTGGCATGAAAAATTATGCGTGGGCTTTCAATGACACCCAGTTCCGCACCTCGATTTTCAACAATTTGCTTTGGCTGCTGGTTGTGCCGGCCGCCTGTACATTTTTGGGACTGATTATTGCTGTCTTGACCGATAAAATCTGGTGGGGGCAATTGGCCAAAAGCCTGGTGTTTCTGCCGCTCGCCATTTCCTTTGTTGGCGCATCGGTAATCTGGAAGTTCGTCTATGACTACCGTGGCGAAGGCCAGGAACAGATCGGCATTCTGAATGCCATCGTCGAATGGTTTGGCGGCTCCCCGCAGGTGTGGATTTCCATGCCATTCTGGAACAACTTTTTCCTGATGGTCATTTTGATCTGGATTCAAACCGGCTTTGCCACTGTTATCCTCGGAGCAGCACTTCGCGGCGTACCGGAAGACACAATTGAGGCAGCCACCATTGACGGCGCTGGACCCTTCAAGATTTTCTGGCGCATCATGGTTCCGCAAATCAAGACCACCATCATTGTGGTGTGGACCACCATCACTGTGCTGGTGCTGAAGGTATTCGACATCGTGCTCACCATGACCAATGGCCAGTGGGACACGCAAGTTCTCGCCAACCTGATGTTCGACTGGATGTTCCGTGGCGGCGGTGACTTTGGCCGTGGTGCGGCCATTGCCATCATCATCATGCTGGCCGTGTTGCCGATCATGATCTGGAACATCCGACAAGCCAATGCCGAACAAAAGGGAGGCCATTGATCATGTGGGATCGCATCAAACTCGAACCCTCGAAATTTGCGCTGCATCTGGCGGTTCTGCTGATCGTTGGCATCTGGACGTTTCCGACGGCAGGTCTGCTGGTGTCATCGCTGCGTGACAAGAACCTGATTGCCACTTCCGGCTGGTGGACGGCACTTTCGACAACGGATCGTTCGGCCCAAGGCCGCATGGCTGA
>JANONM010000066.1:0-2962 GCA_031420855.1 Hyphomicrobiales bacterium | reverse complement strand
GGAAATCAGACATAAACAGACCAGTCCTTGAAAAATCCACCGCAGCATTTGCACAGTCTATCCGGCGGCACGCAAGCGCTCAAGCAATTTGAGAGAGGGCTTGCCATCCAGCGGCAATCCCGCCTTGCGTTGAAAGCCAATAACCGCCTCATAGGTGCGGGCGCCAAAACGCCCATCGGCACCGCCGGTTTCAAAACCACGGGCCGAAAGGCGTTTCTGGATTTCAACCCGTTGCGCAAATGTAAGATCAAAGATTACGTCGGGCCATGCCGCCTGAATGCCGCCGGCCCCCCGAATGCGATCTCCCAAATGCCCAACGGCAATCGCATAGGAGTGTGAAAAATTGTAATCCATGATCGCCAAAAAATTCTTCGTCACCAAAAAAACCGGGCCTTCAATTCCCTGCGGGATCATCACGAAAGCCTCGGCTTGCGGTGCATTGAATGCATCGCCCAAGGCAGGCTTCACACCCATTTTGACCCATTGCGAAACCGGTTTCCAATGGCCCCGCCCAATCAGCCCTCGGTCAAATCCCTTCGGCAGTTTCACTTCCCAGCCCCAGGGCCGGTCACGCTTCCAGCCTGCCTTCGCCAGATAATTGGCTGTTGAAGCAAGCGCATCTTCCTTCGATCCCCAAATGTCGCGCTTGCCGTCGCCGGTCCAATCCACGGCATAGGAAATGTAGGATGTGGGAATGAATTGCGTATGGCCCATGGCCGCAGCCCATGATCCGGTGAAATTGTCTGGGCTTCGAATGCCCTTTTGCAAAATCTTGAACGCCGCCACCAATTGGCCCCGGGCATAGTCTCGCTTGCGGCCTGCGTACATCAAGGTGGCCAACGAGCGCAGCACCCCCATGGAGCCCTTGTCCTTGCCGAAATTCGATTCCATGCCCCAGATGCCAAGCACGACATGCTGATCCACACCATATTTGTTTTCAATCGCAGCCATGAGTTTGGCATTCTCGATTTTCATGGTCTGACCGGTTTCGATGCGAATGGCCGTTACAGCCTTGGCCAAATATTCCGAGGTTGTTGAGGTGAACTCAGGCTGGGTTTTCGCCAGTTTCAAAACGGCCTGATCAGGCTCGGTGACGCCCGCAAAGCCTCGATCAAACAGTTCACGCGGAATGCCCGCAGCCTTCACCTGCGGCCACAGGCTTTGGATGAATGCCTCAAACTTGGCATCAGCCTGGGCAGGCGCGGCCCATAGAAGTCCAGCAGCCACGCTTGCCAACAAAATCTTGCGCATCTCAATTCCTCTTCGCCCAAACTTCATAAACATGACAGAACCTGATTCGTCAGGTCATCACCCTGTTACAGCGGAACAGCAAAGGCACAAAATGCGTCGTGAGTTAGGCAGCGTTACGGCGCAGCAAATGCCGCTCCCAACCAAGTGCTGACTGCACGATAAGATCGAGGTCATCATGCCTGGGTTGCCAACCCAGAACAGTTCGGGCTTTCTCGGCACCCGCAACAATCGCAGCGGGATCACCCGCACGGCGTGGCACGATATTCGCCTTGATTGGCGCACCATTGGCTTTCTCAACCGCCTTGATCACGTCAAGAACCGAATAGCCCTTGCCATAACCGCAATTGAAAATCCCCGACTCGCCACCGCGCCGCAAATGCGACAGGGCATCCATATGGGCCGAAATCAAATCGCTGACATGAATATAGTCGCGCAAGCATGTTCCATCCGGCGTGTCATAATCCGTGCCAAAAACTTCCATGTGGCTGCGTTGGCCGAGCGCCGTTTGACAGGCCACCTTGATCAGATGTGTCGCCCGTGGCGTGGACTGGCCAGAACGTCCCCGGGGATCAGCACCCGCCACATTGAAATAGCGCAGCGCCACATAATTGAGGCCATAAGCCAGATGTGAATCGCGCAGCATCAGCTCGGTCATCAACTTTGATGTGCCATAAGGGGAAATCGGGGCTGGCGTTTCTGCCTCCGTCACCGGCATGGATTTGGGGTTGCCATAAACCGCAGCCGTCGACGAGAATATAAAGTTGGGTACTTTGGCTTTCACGGCACAATGCATGAGATTGCGCGAATTGACAGTGTTGTTGAGATAATATCCCAGGGGATCAGAAACCGAATCCGGCACCACAATGGACCCGGCAAAATGGATGATCGCATCAACCTTGTGGTCACGCAGGGTTTTCAGAACCAGCGCTTCATCAGCAATGTCACCGCGCACCAGCTTGGCAGCGGGGGAGATGGCCCAGGAAAAGCCCGTCGTCAGATTATCCAGCACCACCGTATCGATGCCAGCATCGGTTAGAGCCAACACCATATGGCTGCCAATGTAGCCTGCCCCACCCGTCACCAAAACAGCCATCGCAAAACCTTCTCTTAACCAGAAATCAACGCCGCCAATTTAATACAATTTATCGGGGCAAAGGTTAAGACGCCGGAGACCTGTTGTTTGTCAGTTAAGAGTTGGTAAAAATCATGGTTCGTCCCATCCGCACTGCTGTCTTCCCCGTTGCCGGTCTTGGCACCCGCTTTCTGCCCGCCACCAAGGCCATGCCGAAAGAAATGTTGACCATCGTTGACAGGCCTTTGGTGCAAATCGTTGTCGATGAGGCGCGGGCCGCAGGCATTGAACATTTCATCTTTGTCACGGGCCGCAACAAATCCCTGATCGAAGATCATTTCGACAAGCAATATGAACTCGAATCCACCCTGCGCAAGCGCGGCAAGTCGCTGGAACTCGACATTCTCGAACAAGACCTGCCGGGTGCCGGGCAAACCAGCTTTACCCGCCAACAGGAACCCTTGGGCCTCGGCCATGCCATCTGGTGCGCCAGACATCTGGTGGGCGGCGAACCCTTTGCCGTGTTGCTGCCCGACATGATCATGCAAGCTGAACCCGGCTGCCTGAAACAGATGGTTGATGTTTATCATGAGCGCGGCGGTGGCAATGTCGTTGCCGTGGAAGAAACCGCCTGGGAAC
>JANONM010000065.1:0-4745 GCA_031420855.1 Hyphomicrobiales bacterium | reverse complement strand
CGGAAATTTTGAGCAGGATGCGTTTGTGTTGAAGCGTCATGATTCCCATACCTTGGCACGATCCCCTTATGGCAGCGGAGCGGGATTATAGCCAATCCCTTAACCACACGTTAGGGGAGGGTTTTAGTATCCGGGGGAAATGTGGTGCGCTGAAAATAACCTGGCGTTTCGATTGACTTCTTGAAGGTTGGGAAAATCCAACTCAGAAATGCTCTGCTCTAAAAGAGTCGTCATTCCAAACGCCCGCCCTTTGCGGGTGATTTGGAACCCCGCTTTGGTGACGACAAGTGCTACCTGTTGAAAAAAAGCGGGGTTCCAGCTCGCGCTCCGCAAGGGCTACGCTTTGCTGGAATGACGAAAATGGGAGTCTGTACCGTAATCCATAAGTCAGTCGTGCATTTTCGTGGGAGTGACGTTTTGGAAAGTGTAATCTCGATTCACTGCGCGATGCTCTCGCCGGATTGATTCAAGAGAAACACCACATAACCTTTGAAGTACGGATTGGCTGCAAGTTCAGGTGGTTCTTGCCATTCGCCGCGTTGCAGCAATCCAATTCGGAATGGCACTTTCATGGACGCTAGCTGTTTGAGGTAATATTCGTAACCCGGAATGACTTTGCGGCCTTGATATATCTGCAAGACAACCTCATCAACCACTGCTGCCAGGCCATCCAGTCCAGCGAGATCTCCACTAACGGTCCAATCCAGCAGTCCCGTAACACTGAGTGCATATTCACGCGGCAAAGCGTTACGCACTTTCGCAAGAAACCCGGCATAAAGCCTGAGGTTTTTTGAGCCTGCGTCAAAATCAATTTGCAATCCCGGCAGATTGTTGCCGTTGTTTTTCCACACGTCAACTTGCCTAAGCACTTCCTTTAATGTGTCATCGTTCCAGGCTATGGACTGCACCCGGTAAACAATCCAGACCTTTGGACCCTTGATGCGCGGCGTGGCGCTGCGTTGGGCAAAAATGCGCGGTGGGGTGTGACGAGAGACTTCCCCAGCCAGCACATAAAGTTCATCGGCTTGCTTCAGGACAGGTTGCGGACGCACCCCCGCCCAAAGCCAGAAGTTTTTGTAGTCTTCGGCCTGGACTAGTTGCTTTTCATTGGCAATCGACGCAGTCGCGAGAACGAAACAAATGATGAAGAGACTACCAATAAACCTCTTGCTGTTTTGCCCAATCCGTATCGCCATATCTTGACTTCAGCTCCTGGAACCATTTTTTGCGAACTGATTTGTCAACAGCGTCGCCGCCACAATCATTGTTGCCCACCGACTGATAGCAGCGAATGGCCCTGAACAAGGCATACGCCCTGTCATTGCGGGAGGCGCGGCCGTCCCTCATGACTTCCCGGTATATATCCTGCCGCGACAAAACCTTGCCCGCAAACAAGGTGCCGGTGCCGCCGAGTTCATTCTTGCCCACAGTGGCCAATTGAAGCTCATAGGTGTTGCGGCGAAAAAATTCACCAAGGCATAGGCGAGCCGCCACATCATGCGCATTCCTTGCAAGCTTGCGTGCTACTTCACTGATCGCAGGGCATTTGTATGCTGAGTCATTTGTCTGCACACGGAACATCGCAAAGGCATCCCCGCTGTCAATGTTGATGACACTTTCTTCAATGGGCGGCAGCAATGCCATGTCATCGGGGAACGCCTTGAATCGCCCTTGCGTGAGGTCGCGGACAAGCAGCCGATAGAGCGCCGTATTGCGTTCGCGCCGGGACGCTTCTGGGGCGGTGGCTTGTTGCTTCAACAGAATCGGACCAGCAATCTGGTCAAGCACCCGAAGCCGGACATCCGGGTCTTGTATCAAAGTATTCTCGTCAAAAACTGCAGAAATATTCTTGTGCCGCTCGTCATGCTTTGCCAGTTCCAGTTCCAGTGTCGCGTGATGGTAGCGTTGTTTTCCGTACGGAAAAAGTGTCACGATTTTTTCGCGGGCGGCGTTGTCGCCGATGGCGGAAAGTGCTGAGGCCCGCAGCAATTGTCGGCTGAGTTCAAGGTAGCTCAAGCCTGCGGTTGGAATGCGTTCAGGCAGCAGTCGCAAGACTGCGGTTGCATCGTTGTCGACAAGCGACGCACGCAAGGCCAGAAGATAGTCAAACAAATCTTCCTGACCCGCAAAACGGCTGCGCTGGGCTTCCAGCACTTCCGCCTTCATACCGGGAAGCTGTTTTCCCTGATCGTCATTTTGGGGGCGCATCTGGCGCAACAGTTCAACGGCAGCGAGGACCGGGTCAGCGGCTTTGTCGAGATAGGATGCATGGGCAAGTTTCAGGTCAACTTCCATCACATCGATATAGGTTTCGGCGTTCACATCGTGATTGGGCAGCAATTGTGAATAGGCCGTAGCCTGCCCTGCCCCGTCATTTGCCAACCAGTAGGCACGGCGCAGCAGGCCCGTGGCAGACTTGGCATAGGCACCTGCGGGATAGTCCGTGACATAGGCATTCAAGGCATCCTTGGCTGCAGTTATCCTGGACGGATCAACTTTGGCCAGGTCCAATGTTCCATATTCGTCGAAGGCTGCTGATTGGGCCGACAACAATGCCACGCGCGCCTGCATGTATCTGGCGGCTTCGCGCACCCAAGGCTGACTGGAATTACCAAGCAGCACAAAAGGTTTTGCATTGGTGTTGTCCAATTTGTAAAAACTGGCAATCGCATGGAGGTAGTTGGCAAATTCCTTGGCGCTGGGCGATTGAACAGTCGCTGTGGCTTCCACAATGCTGGTTGATGTTGCGTCATCCGTGCAAGACAAGGCTTGCCGTGCATTCCGCAACACTTGCTTTTCACTTTCAGCAACCGAACCATCATCACCCACGGCTTTGGCAAATGCCAATCGTCCGTTTTCATCGCTGACGCAAATCGTGCCTTCGCCATAGGTTCCGAAAGCGGCCTCGGCGGCGGAATCTTGCTGGGCTGCAAAGTTTGGCAATTGTTGTTTGCGCCGGTCTGCGATCAGGAAAATCAGATTGTCGCGGGTGTCATTGCCGGGAAGCAGGGCAGCGGAAACCCCACGCTGCATAAAGCGGCTTTGCAGTGATTCAAATTCCGGGGTGTAGCCTTGGTCGGCGCAGGCCAGCGCCAAGGCACTGGTGACTAGTGACAATACGAATAGGCGCAATGAAGTGGAAATTGGTTTGGCAAATATCATTCCATCGAAGCTATGGCATTTGCCCTGATTTGCAAAGAGTGATGTTGGTGAATTCTTACGACCCGGCCGTGGCTGCTGCCAGCCCTTCGAGGCCGCCAAGGGGCGGCACCTCAGGGTGAGAGGGTAAGTCATGGAAATCCCTCGTGCTGAGGTGTTCGCCCTTGCGAGCCTCGAAGCATTTGTCCCGAAGTGCAAGTCTGTACATCGCCCTACAAAAAAGGCCCCGTTGCCGGGGCCTTTGCCGATAAATTTAGAAGATCAACTACCTGCCATCTTGGCGACTTCAGCGGCAAAATCATCGCCGCCCTTGTCAATTCCTTCGCCCAGTTGCATGCGCACGAAAGACTTGAGCACCAAGGTTGCACCCGACTTGTTGCCAGCTTCAGTAATGGCCATGGCCACAGTTTTTGAACTGTCATGCACATAAGGTTGTTCCAGCAGGCAGTTTTCCTTGGCATAGGACTTGAGGCCCGAGGCCACGATTTTTTCCATGACGTTGGCTGGCTTGCCGGCATTTTTTTCTTCTAGAATGGCGGCTTCACGGGCCAGCACATCGGCAGGCACGGAGGCCATGTCAAGGGCAACCGGATTGGTGGCCGCAATGTGCATGGCCAGCAGACGGCCAAAGCCAGCGATTTCATCCTTGCTGCCCGTACCTTCGAGCGCCACCAGAACACCGATTTTTCCCAAGCCGGGCGCGGCCTGGTTGTGCACGTAGGAAGCCACAACGCCATCCGACACCTTCAACGAAGCGGTGCGGCGCACGGTCATGTTTTCGCCAATGGTGGCAATCATTTCGGCGACATACTCAGCCACGGCATGATGGGAGCCAGGGTATTGCATGACTTTGAGTTTTTCGGTCGAGCCATCAGCATCCAGTGCCAGCCTGGTGATTTCAGCCACCATGGCCTGGAATTTTTCGTTGCGGGCGACAAAGTCGGTTTCGGAATTGACTTCAACAACTGCACCTTGAATGCCCTTGGTAACCACGCCAACCAAGCCTTCGGCGGCAATGCGGGTGGATTTCTTGGCGGCCTTGGCCAAACCTTTGGCACGCAGCCAGTCAACGGCGGCTTCCATTTCGCCGCTGGTGGCGATGAGTGCTGCCTTGCAATCCATCATGCCAACGCCGGTTTTTTCGCGCAAGTCGCGCACAAGTATAGCTGTGATTTCAGCCATGAAATTTCTCCTGAATGGGAAACGGGTCCGTGACTGTTCACGGACCCCTAAGTCGCTTGGAGCGTATTTTAGGCCGCGGATGCCACGTCTACAGGTGGCAATTCTTCCATGGCACCCACATCAACACCCGAAGCGGTGGCAGACTTGGAAATGCCTTCGATGATGGCCTTGCTGACCAGTTCGCAATAAAGTGCGACGGCGCGGGCAGCATCATCATTGCCGGGGATCGGATAGGTGATGCCGAAAGGATCGGAGTTGGTGTCGATGATGGCAACAACCGGAATGCCCAAGCGATTGGCTTCCTTGATGGCAATCTGTTCCTTGTTGGTGTCGATAACGAACAGGATATCGGGAATTCCGCCCATGTCCTTGATGCCGCCCAAGGCTTTTTCAAGCTTGTTGCG
>JANONM010000064.1:0-1602 GCA_031420855.1 Hyphomicrobiales bacterium | reverse complement strand
CGTGGCTTGGCGTCGTGTGATGGACATGAACGACCGGGCGCTGCGCGATATCGTCTGTTCGCTGGGAGGCGTGGCCAATGGCTATCCGCGCGAAGCGGGTTTTGACATCACAGTCGCTTCGGAAATCATGGCGATCCTTTGCCTTTCCACATCCATCGCTGATCTGGAACGCCGCATCGGCCAGATTGTTGTGGCCTATAAAAAAGACAAGTCGCCGGTGTTGGCGAAAGACCTCAAGGCCCCTGGTGCCATGGTGGTTTTGTTGAAAGATGCCCTGATGCCCAATCTGGTGCAGACGCTGGAAAACAATCCGGCCTTTGTGCATGGAGGGCCGTTTGCCAATATCGCCCATGGCTGCAATTCGGTGATGGCCACGCAGACTGCGTTGAAGCTCGCCGACTATGTGGTGACGGAAGCAGGTTTCGGGGCTGATCTCGGTGCTGAAAAATTCTTCGACATCAAGTGCCGCAAGGCAGGCCTTGAACCCTCAGTCGCCGTCATCGTGGCAACCGTCAGGGCATTGAAGATGCATGGCGGCGTGGCCAAGGATGAATTGAAGAAGGAAAATGTCGAAGCCCTCAGGAAGGGTCTGGCCAACCTGGGTCGTCACATCGAGAACATGAAAAAATTCGGTGTGCCGATTGCCGTTGCCGTCAATCATTTCATTGCCGACACGGAGGCAGAAGTTGATGCGGTGAAAGCCTATTGCCGGGAACATGGCGTCGAAGCCTTCAAGTGCATGCATTGGGCCAAGGGCAGTGCAGGCATTGTGGATTTGGCAACTCATGTGGCAGCGCTTGCCGACAAGGATGCAGCCCAGTTCAAACCGATCTATGGCGAAGACATGCCCCTGTTTGAAAAAGTCCGCACCATCGCCCGGGAAATCTACCGCGCCGATGATGTGATCGCTGACAAGTCGGTGCGTGACCAGCTCAAGGGCTATGAAGCCCAGGGCTATGGCAAGTTCCCCATCTGCATGGCCAAGACGCAATACTCTTTCAGCACTGATCCCAATTTGAAAGGTGCGCCGAACAACCACACCTTGCCGGTGCGCGAAGTGCGGCTTTCAGCGGGGGCGGAATTCATCGTGGTGATCTGCGGTGAAGTCATGACCATGCCAGGCCTGCCCCGCGTGCCATCAGCTGAAGTGATCGGGTTGGATGCACAGGGGCAGATCGACGGATTGTTTTAGCATCATGCGTCCCTCGCCCTTCGAGGCCCGCGAAGGCGCGGGCACCTCAGGGTGAGGGACCATTCCAAGCCCTCATGCTGAGGTGCATTGCCGTTGCAATGCCTCGAAGCATTTGCAACCAGCGAGATATTTCATGGCCAAGCTCATCGACGGAAAATCTATTGCAGAAGCCTTGCGCAAACGCATCGGTGCTGCGGTCTCCACATTAAAGGCAGATCACAATCTCACCCCCGGCCTCGCCGTGGTGCTGGTCGGCGAAGACCCGGCTTCGCGCGTCTATGTGGCCAACAAGGCCAAGCAAACCGTGGAAGTCGGCATGAATTCGTGGGAGCACAAGCTGCCTGCTGATACACCGGAGGCCGACTTGCTGGCGCTGGTTGAAAAACTCAACCATGATCCCTCCGTACACG
>JANONM010000063.1:0-7097 GCA_031420855.1 Hyphomicrobiales bacterium | reverse complement strand
CCCTCCCCCACCCCCCACCACCCCGCGCGGGGGGGGGCCCCCCCCCCCCCCCCCCCCCCGCGCCTCTTGCGAGACAACCCCAATTACCACAAATCCATGTTACAAGGTGCCCGCCCACCTTCGCCGAAGGCTATGGCGCGTTAAAAAAGGCCGGAGGTGGGGGGCGCGCAACGAAGTCTCGCCATTTTTTTTCGACCAACCTTGTTCAACGCCATCATCGCTAACTCTCCCTTAACCAAAACCCGGCATGGTGCTCTCACGTTGTTTGTTAGTTCTGGAGTAAGCGTATGCGTCCCCAAATTTCGCGCGGGCCTGTTGGCCGTGTCATCGTCAAATCCATGATGACTGTTGCAGTAGCTGCCTTGTTGGCAGGTTGCTCCAATTCCATCGAACGCTTCAATGAAGCGTACAAGAATCCGTCTGATGCGGATCCGGTTTACACCGCCGCCATTCCAAAAATCAAAAAACCCATGAAACCGCGGCTGGTGCAACCTTCCTATGATGTGGCTTCGGTTGAAGACGATACGATCATTGAAAGCCCGTTGAAGCGGGCCGCTGTGCCACGGATCAAGAAGCCGCTGGATTATTCGCAAGCCTATCAGCCTGCCTACAAGCAGCCCAAATTCAAAAAGCCCAAGCTGATCAAGCCGCCGGTTGACGAAAGCTATGATGCGGCATCAGCCGATGAATCCTATGTTGAACCGGCACTTGACAAGCCAGTCGCCAAGAAAAAATTCAATCGCCCCGTGATTGCGGCTGAAACCGAAATCTACGTACCAACACCCAAGGCCGGCAAGATTGCCAAGGACGGCACGCTGAAAGTGGCCGAAGGCATGACCATGTTTTCGATCGCCAAGGCCAATGGCGTGACAGTTGATGAGTTGGCCGATGCCAATGGCATGAACCGACCTTACTCCCTGCTGATTGGCCAGTCCCTGCGCATTCCTGGTGCTGCGGTTGCAGAAGCGCCGACGCCGAAAAAATTGATCAAGCCAGCCAAGTTGATTGAACCAGAAGCAACCGACGTAGCTGAAGTTGTGGCACCCAAGCCGCTCAAAGGCGGTGCCCTGCATACAGTCGCCGCTGGCGAAACCTTGTATTCTCTCGGGCGCAAATATGGCGTGTCTCCCTTCGTCATTGCTGATGCCAATAAACTGACAACCGAAAAGCAATTGTCGCTCGGTCAGAAAATCCGCATTCCCGGTGCAAAAAAGGCCATCGAAAAACCCGTTGCTGATGATCAGGTTGCAGCCGTCGAAAACGTGCCGGTGAAGCCAAAGCCGATCAAAAAGAAGGCTCCACTTTCATTGGCCGGGGACGAAGACACTATTGCCGAAAACACCGATGAAGAAACCGCCATTGGCGAAGTGCCAAAGCAGGTTGCGGTGGCCAAGCCGAAAATCAAGGAACAATCGGCCGAGGTGGCAGATGCCGCACCTGTGGTTGCTGGCCTGAACCTGCGCTGGCCGCTCAAGGGTAAAGTGATTTCCGGTTTCGGCGCAAAGCCTGATGGCCTGAAAAATGAAGGCATCAATATTGCGGTTCCCGAAGGCACCAGTGTGCGGGCGGCGGATGGCGGAGTGGTGGCCTATGCCGGCAATGAATTGAAAGGCTATGGCAATCTCGTGCTCATTCGCCACCCGGGTGGCTATGTCACGGCCTATGCCCATGCCAAGGAATTGTTCGTCAAACGCGGCGACAAGGTTGCCCGTGGTGATGTGATTGCCAAGGCCGGACAGACCGGTGCCGTGACCAGCCCACAATTGCACTTCGAAGTGCGTAAAGGTGCCACAGCCCTCGACCCGATAAAGTTCATCTCGTCAAGCACCGCATCAAACTGAGTTAAAGCAAGTCCCCTGCAGGACCAGGCCCATCAGGCGAGAAATCGCCTGGTGGGCTTTGCCTCATGCTTGCAGTGGTTGAAATACCTTTGCTCAAAGGGGGCGCTTTGATGCGAGGTGGGAGAGCCGACGATGCCCAGATCATCGTCGGCTTTTTTTCACTCAGCGGATTCTATCAAGCGCGCCCGGAGATCAATCAGAATGGCATCGGCCATGGCCGCATGTCCTTCGGCATTCGGATGCATGGCGCCCGTCGTTTCCGCAAAAACACTTTCCGAAGCTGATTCGTCGATTTGCCCATCCTTGGTCAACACCTTGGTATTCATTGCCAGAAAGGCATCGTTGAAACTGCGCACCCAGCGCTGCCGCAGGGCATAGGGATAATTTTGCGTGGCCGGATTATAGGGCCGCCAATCGCGGTTCTTGCCGGCCCAATTGGTTTCGCATGTCAACGTATCGCGCTCTGCCTTGCCCCAGCAGGGCATGATGAGCTGTTCCGCCGGGTCGGCCTTGTTGTCCCTGGATTGGGCGCAGAAGCCATGCCCCCGAAACGCCTTGTCAGCATAGGCCCGCGCCGCAAAACTCCAGCCGTGGTCTTCGGCCAGTTCACCCATGCGGGTGTGCAGTTTTTCCAGTTGTTGATGGGCTGCATCAAGTTTGCCGGGTGTGACAACCAGCCAGGATTGAAACAAGTCAAGCGATTGGTTGGCTGCATATTTGTCTTCGTCATCGCCTTCATTGCCGGCCTGACAAACCTTGCCCGTCTCATCTTCCAGAATATCCGGATATGCCGTGAGGATCACCCGCGAGGCATCAAACGCCAGTTCGCCAGAACGCAGCGGCACTGATGTTTCGAGTGCCTTGGCCAAACGTCCATAAGCCCCCGGCAGAATGTCTTTCATATTTGATGCAAAAGTTTTTGGCGAAACCGTCGCCCCAAAAAACTTGGCCAGAATACTCGATGTATTGTCGCGCAATGTCGACCACGCCACCAGATTGGAAAAGCCGATGTCATTGCCACCGATGGACAACAACAGATAATCGACATTACGCCGATAGGCCCCACCGGGGCAGGTCCAGATATCATCCACCAATTTGGGTTTGTCCTTGCAAAGTTCCCGCAACAGCCAGCGCAATTGCGTGTCCTTGCGCTTGCCATTGACAGGCCGCGCCGCTGAACCATCACTCACATAATCGACATAACTCTGCGGGCCAAGCAACCCTTCATCCACGGCCGCACCCGAACAGGCATAGCCCATGAAGGTGACTGAGGTCTGGGGATTTTCCACCGCAATTTGCAAGGCCGCCCGCAATTGGTGACCATAGAGTGAACGATGGCAGGGCTCATCCATCCATTGGGCATTGCCGCTGCCATCATTGCGTTCCCGGCGGGGATAAAGATTTTTATAACGGCGCTGGTCTGAAAAGCGCACCGGCACATCAGGGTTGCCTTCGCCAGAAGCAAAGCTGTCGCCCAGTCCTGCGATCAACAAATCCCGCACCTTGATGTCGGTCGAAATGCCGGTCTCGCCCACCGCATTCACCATGATCGTGGCACCTGAAGGGTAGGGCAGGGTGGCTGTGAGGGGTTCATCACATGGCGCTGTGATTGGCGCGGCTTCACCAACCCGCCACTCGCAATTATATTCGGCAAACAGCAAGTTCTTTTCAAGCGGCTTCAGCGACAATTGAATGACATGGGATTTTGGCACCACATAATTTTCAACGCCACCGCACGCCGCATGTTCCCGCTGCTTGGCGTCCCAACATACATCACCAATCTGTTTGGCCGCCCACCCCAGGGGATCATATTTCATTCTCAAGTGCCGCGAGAATGCGATGTATCGGTCATTCAAAACATGCTCGGAACCCAACACCGAAGTCGTCGAAACCAACCGCTCCCGCACCTCGGGTGAAAGATTCAACTGGTCCACATGAATCAAATACTGCCGCCAGGCATCCTCATGGGCCTTGAAGGTTTCAGCCTTGCTGAACAGCCGAAAGCGGTTCACCACCTTCCATTCGATCTGCACATTGGAAGCAGTGATGGTTTGCGCCTGGGCCAAGCTGGCGGCCAAGGTGACGGCGAAAATAATGGATGCGATCAGCTTCAAGAATTTGAATGTCACAAAGACTCACTCCCCTTCGACCGTCATTCCCGCGAAGGCGGGAAACCAGCTGGCCACAAACTCAACTGCCAAAGAATGCGGGACCCCCGCCTTCGCGGGGGTGACGGTTGATTGGAGATTACAAACAGAACCTCTATCCGGTTCGCCAAATTCTAATTTGTTCATGCCGCTCCCATAGCAGAAACAACACGACGGAAATGCGGCAAAGGTGGTGACCGCGCAAGAGACTGGAAAAACCTGTCTCGCGGCGCATGCTTCGAGGCTCGCAAGGGCGAGCGCCTCAGCATGAGGGACATTTTACACCTTCACCCAGAGGTGCCGCGCCTTCGCGGCCTCGAAGGGCTGGTTGATCTGAAATTCGGTGACACTGCACTTATCTTTGTTGTCTTCACCCCTCCCCGCGAATAGCGGGTTGGTGTGAGGTGCTGAGTATTCAAATCGTCCGGACAATTCGGAAAACTCGCTGACAGCCCAGTCCACTTATTTGAATTCAATGGTGCAATTCAAATTTCGGTGTAATTTCGGTGACAGTGCATTTAATTGCAATGGTTGGAACTGTGCTTCCCCACCTCCGTCGCTTCGCGCCAACTCCTCCCCGCGAAAGGCGCGGGTTGGAGGGTGGTGTCAAGCACCGCTCCCCAACTTCACCTTCCAGCCCGATTCTTCATCGGGGCCGGAGGCGGGGGCCGTTCGACGCCTCATCACCCCAACCGCTGCCCCAATCTCCCCGCCAGTTCCTGGATCAACTGCCAAGCCACGCGCCCCGACCGTGAACCGCGCGTCACACTCCATTCAATGGCAGCGGCGTGCAAATCGGGCCGGGAAAGTTTCAACCCATAGTGATCGGCATAGCCTTCGACCATCGCAAAAAATTCGTCCTGGGTGCAATGGTGGAAACCCAGCCAGAGGCCAAAGCGGTCTGACAGGGAAACTTTTTCCTGTACGGCTTCTGACGGATTGATGGCGGTGGAGCGTTCGTTCTCGATCATGTCGCGGGGCAACAGATGGCGGCGGTTTGACGTTGCGTAAAAAATCACATTGGAGGGTCGCCCTTCAAGTCCACCATCCAGGGCGGCTTTCAGGGATTTGTAGGAGGTGTCCTGACCATCAAATGAAAGATCATCGCAAAACACGATAAAGCGAAACCCATGCTCCGCCCGAAGCAGTGCCATCAGGGCGGGCAAGGTGTTGATGTCTTCCCGGTGGATTTCGATGATTTTCAGAACGCCACCCACTTCAAGATTGACCGTGGCCTGGGCGGCTTTGACCAGCGAAGACTTGCCCATGCCGCGGGCTCCCCACAACAGCGCATTGTTGGCGGGTAGTCCCTTGGCAAAGCGCCTGGTGTTCTCCAAAAGCTGGTCGCGCGTCAGATCAATGCCCTTGAGCAGCGCCAGATCAACCCGGTTCACCTGGGCGACGGCATCAAGCCCCGGTGGCTGGCTGCGCCAGACAAATGCCTCGTGATCCGCCACGCCGACAGCCAAAGGTGGAAACGGGGCCAGCCGTTCCAGCGCCTCGGCCACACGCAACAACAGGGAATTGACGATTTCTTGCTTCATGAACCAATCCGGAATAACAGCGCTTCATAACTTGCAAAGCCCTATGCCATCGCTATATCTAGCGCAACTTGAAACCGACATTTTGCCGCCGCGAGGCGGAATTGGAGCCTGCCTGATGTTTATCACCCCCGCTTATGCCCAAACCGCAGGCGGACCCGCCGGCGAAATTTTTGGCATGATTGTGCCCCTCATCCTGATCATGGGCGTGTTTTATTTTCTGCTCATCCGCCCCCAGCAGAAAAAAGCTGCTGAACATCAGGCCATGCTGCGCAAAGCCGCCAAAGGTGACACTGTTGTCACGCTCGGCGGTTTGATTGGCAAAGTCACCAAGATTGTCGACGACAATGAGTTGCAGGTTGAAGTGGGCGAGAACGTCAAGGTGCGGGTTTTGCGCAGCGGTCTTTCCGAGGTGCGTTCCAAGGGCGAGCCTGTTAAGTAACCCCCTTTAACTGATTCAGGACTGCCCCACACCGTGCTGCAATTTCCCCGCTGGAAGATCATTTCGATCCTTATGGCCGTGCTCGTCGCGGCCATTCTATCGTTCCCCAATCTGCTGTCAAAACCGCAACAGGAACAATGGGCAAACTACGGCATTCGCCCCATGACCTTGGGATTGGACCTGCAAGGCGGCTCCAATGTGTTGCTGGAAGTTGACCGCAAGGATCTGGTCAGCCAGTTGCAACAGCAACAATCCGGTGACGTCCGCGCCGCTCTTCGCGAAGCCAAGATCGCTTACAGTGGCCTGAGCAAATCCGCCAATGGCGTATCCGTTAAAATAAGCAAGCCCGAAGACATGGAAAAAGCCAAAACGGCTTTTACCGGATTGCTGCAGCCACAAGCCGGAAACGTTTTGTCAGGTGGTTTAGCCATAAATCTGTTTGACCTTAAGACCAATGAAGCTGGCTACACTTTTACACTTGCCGAAAAGGGCCTTGAAGTTCGTATCGCCAAGGCCATTCAGCAATCCCTGAAGATTATCGAAAACCGCGTCAATTCATTGGGCACCACAGAACCTGTCATCCAGCAGCAGGGCCTCGATCGCATAGCCGTTCAATTGCCCGGTGTTGATGATCCAGACAAGGTCAAAAACATTCTCGGAAAAACCGCAAAGCTGGCCTTCCAGCTGCTGTGCGAAGAACAGCCCACGGGCACAAACAACAACCCGCCACAGGATTGCGTTTCCTATCCATTCAAGGAAGGTGTGGACAAACTGATCAAGGAGAAGGCCGATAAAAACGATGCAAAGCCCTTGACGGAGAAAGAACTGGAAAGCCTTCCGGCCCTGTGGGTGCAAACCTCGAGCCGGGCATTGGTTGATGGTGCCGACCTGACCGATGCCCAACCATCATTCGACCAGAACAACCGCTCGGTCGTCACTTTCAAGTTCAACCAGAAAGGCGCGTTGCGCTTCGGTAAACTGACGGCTGACAACGTCAACAAGCCGTTTGCCATTGTCCTCGATGACATCGTGCAGAGTTATCCCACAATCAATGAGCCGATCCTCGGCGGCACAGGACAGATTTCCGGCAACTTCACAACCGAAGAATCTGCGGCCTTGGCCATCG
>JANONM010000062.1:0-6110 GCA_031420855.1 Hyphomicrobiales bacterium | reverse complement strand
AAAAACCTCGGACTATCGCAAGCGCCGACGGGCTGTTGACAAGTTCAACAAGGCCAATCGCTTTCTCAAAAAGGGTCTGTCGCTGACGCCGGTGAAGTTTGGCGTTTCCTTCACCGTGCCGCAGATGAACCAGGCGGGTGCCTTGGTGCATGTTTACACCGATGGTTCCGTGCAGGTGAACCATGGTGGCACGGAAATGGGTCAGGGGATTACATCAAGGTGGCGCAGGTGGTGGCGGAGGAATTTGGTTTGCCGCTGGAACGCGTGCGGATCACGGCAACAACCACCGACAAGGTTCCCAATACTTCAGCGACGGCTGCTTCTTCCGGCTCTGATCTCAATGGCATGGCCGCCAAAAATGCAGCGATGGAAATCAAGTCGCGCCTGCTTGCCCATCTGGCAAAATCCTGGAACGTTGCACCGGCAAAAATCCGTTTTGAGGGCGGTGAAATTCGATGCGGCGCAAAGTCCATGTCATTTGCGGCACTGGCCAAGCAGGCCCATGGCAACCGCATTTCGCTTTCATCTACGGGCTATTATGCCACGCCAAAGTTGCATTGGGATCGCCCGAGGGCAGAGGGCAGGCCATTTTTTTATTTTGCCTATGGAGCGGCTTGTGCCGAGGTTGTCATTGACACCTTGACGGGAGAGTCCCGCGTGCTGCGCGCCGACCTTTTGCATGATGTGGGAAGGTCCTTGAACCCTGCCATCGATATGGGCCAGATTGAAGGTGCCTTTGTGCAGGGCATGGGATGGCTTACCAATGAAGAACTGGTTTTCGATGCTGAAGGCAAATTGCGCACCCACGCGCCTTCAACTTACAAAATTCCTTGTGCCTCAGACGTGCCGGAGGATTTCCGGGTGGCGCTTTATGAATCGCGGGGCAACAAGGAAGATACGATCTATCGTTCAAAGGCTGTCGGTGAACCACCACTCATGTTGGCCATTGCGGTATGGACCGCCATTCTGAATGCCATCGCGAGTTTGAAACCGCGACAGGTCCCGGACCTGCAAGCGCCCGCCACGCCGGAGAATATCATGCGGGCGGTGAAGAGCATGGCGACATCATGAATTTCCCCGCCAAAGCCAAGGCAGCCTTGTTGAAAGCGGGTGCGGCTGTTCTCGTGACGATCAAGCAAACCCGTGGCTCGGTGCCGCGTGAATCTGGCACGCAGATGTTGGTGACGTCTCAGGGTATGTTGGGTTCCATCGGTGGTGGTACACTGGAATGGCAGGCCATGGCGCAGGCCCAGGCGATGTTGACGAAGGGCGAAAATTTCAGGCGTAGCAAATTTGTTCTGGGCCCTGATCTGGGCCAGTGTTGTGGCGGGACCGTCGTGTTGGAATTGCAGCGATTTGAGCAGACACAGCAAGCGACCTTAAGTGCAGCACTTCAACCACCTGACATGCGACGGCAACTTTTGTTGTTTGGAGCAGGCCATGTGGGTCGGGCGCTGGTGTTGGTTCTCGCCCAAAGCCGGTTTGATATTCAATGGATTGATTCCCGGCCCCAGGCCTTTCCGGGGGCATCACCGGAAAATGTCACTATTGACAACCGCGAAGATGCCTTGTTGGCGCTTGATGCAGTTTCCCCCGAAAGCCTGGCCCTTGTCATGAGCCATTCCCATGAACTGGATTTTGCCATTGTCGATAAAGCGCTCCGAAACGCATCCATTGCCAAACTTGGCTTGATCGGCAGTGCCAGCAAGCGGTCACGTTTCCTCAGTCGTTTGCGACAGGCGGGAATAACCGACGGGCGGATCTCGGATTTTATCTGTCCCGTCGGGGCTGGAGAAATCAGGTCGAAAGATCCCTATTCAATCGCCATATCCACAGCTGCCCAGTTTCTCGCACTGGACGAGGACTTGCGCCTGTCGCAATCATCCAGCATGGAAAATATCCGGACAAGCCGATGACCGTGCCGCTGCTGGAAGTACAAGATATTGTAAAAGTCTTTGGAACCCTCAAGGCCAATGACAATGTTTCGCTTGCCATCATGCCCGGCGAGATTCATGCTTTTCTGGGTGAGAATGGCGCTGGCAAGTCCACACTGGTGAAGATGATCTATGGCGCGTTGCAGCCCACATCGGGCAACATGCGCTGGCATGGCAAGCCTATCAAAATTCAAAATCCGGCTGAAGCACGCGCCCTTGGCATTGGCATGGTGTTTCAGCACTTCTCGCTTTTTGATGCATTGACTGCGGCTGAAAACATCGCCCTGGCCCTGCCTGAGGCCTATGATATTTCTGGCCTCTCCAAACGTATCACATCAGTTTCGAAGGATTATGGATTGCTGGTTGATCCCCATGCGGCGGTGGGTGATCTTTCGGTGGGCGAGCGCCAGCGTATCGAGATACTCCGCTGCCTTTTGCAAAAGCCCAAACTGTTGATCATGGATGAACCCACATCAGTTCTCACGCCACAGGAAGCCGGGCAACTTTTCATCGTTTTGCGGCGGTTGGCTGCCGAGGGGTGTGCAGTCCTTTATATTTCGCACCGGCTGGAAGAAGTAATGTCCCTTTGTTCTGCCGCAACCATCTTGCGTCATGGCAAGGTTGTTGCACGGCTCGATCCACGCCGGGAGACAGCTGCCTCCCTCGCGCGGCTGATGGTGGGGGCTGAAGTCGCACCGGTAAAATCCGTGGCCGTTGCTGCGCACAGTGCCGAGCGGCTGGTGTTGCAGAACCTTTCACTTGCTGCCGACGGGGCATTTGCCGTGGCGCTGAGAGACATTTCACTTTCGGTTGCAGGCGGTGAAATTGTGGCGATAGCCGGCGTTGCCGGCAATGGTCAGGGCGAGTTGTTCGATGCCCTTTCAGGTGAACGCCGACTAACTCGTGACCAGATGTTGCGGGTCGACGGCCAGGCCATCGGGAAAATGGGCATCAATGGCAGACGCAAACTGGGCATGGCCTTTGTTGCCGAGGAACGGCTGGGACATGGTGCCGTGCCTGAACTTAATCTTTCATCGAACATGGTGTTGACGCGCCATGCATCGGATGCGGCGATTGCCCGTGGTATGCTGGTTCACATGGATCAGGCCGAAATCGCCAAAGAACGCATTGTCAAGAATCATGATGTGCGCAAGGGCAAAATTGATCCGGAGGCCCGGTCGCTGTCGGGCGGGAACTTGCAGAAATTTGTCATGGGTCGCGAACTTGATCGCAATCCTGGTATTCTGATCATCAACCAGCCAACTTGGGGCGTGGATGCCGGTGCGGCGGCTGCCATTCGGCAAGCCATCGTGGATTTATCCCGGCTGGGTTCGGCAGTCATCGTCATCAGCCAGGACCTTGACGAGATTTTTGAAATTGCCGACCGCATTGCCGTGATTTCAAGAGGCCAGCTTTCTGAAGCCCTGCCTGCCAGCGAATTGACGCGCGAGTCGATTGGGCTGTTGATGGCAGGTGCCCATGAGGAGACAAGCCGGGAGAAAAATCATGCGGCTTGAGAAACGTGCAGAGCGCTCGGCTGCCATGGCGCTTGCCTCGCCTTTCATTGCGCTTGGTCTGACGGTTGTCACTGCGGCAATTATTTTTGCGCTGCGTGGCATTGATCCGCTGAATGGACTTTATGTTTATTTCATCAAGCCGCTGACTGCTCTCTGGTCAGTGGAGCAATTGCTGGTGAAGGCAACACCGCTGGTTCTGATCGGTGCCGGGCTCGCCGTGGCCTACCGGGCCAATGTCTGGAACATTGGGGCCGAGGGACAACTGACGGCGGGGGCCATCATGGCTGGCATGATTCCGGTAATGCTGCCCAACTGGCAATCACCCCTGACATTGTTGTTGATGTTGTTGTTTGGCGCAATCGGCGGCATGGCGTGGGGATCGATTTCAGCTTTTCTCAAGAACCGCTTCAATGCCAACGAGATCCTGACGTCGCTCATGTTGGTCTATGTGGTGCAGTTGCTGCTGGACTGGCTGGTGCGCGGACCGTGGCGTGATCCCAAGGGGTTCAATTTTCCAAAATCAATCACCTTCACCGACTGGCAAATGCTGCCTTACATTACGTCAGGCATTCACTTGGGCGTTGTCATTGCGCTTGTCATGGCGCTGGTGCTGGGTTTTGTCATGACCCGAACACTCAAGGGTTTTGAAATCACGGTTTCAGGCCTGAGCCCAAGGGCTGCGCGTTTTTCAGGGTTTTCCCAACAACGAACCGTGATGTTCTGTTTCCTGTTGTCGGGTGGCCTGGCGGGGCTGGCGGGTGCCATTGAAATATCCTCCGTGGTCGGACAATTGCAGCCGCAGATTTCGCCAGGATATGGCTTTGCCGCAATCATCGTGGCCTTCCTCGGACGGCTCAGTCCGGTGGGTGCCATTCTTGCAGGTCTGCTTCTGGCACTTTCTTATATCGGTGGCGAAGCGGTGCAGACAGCCTTGCAGGTTCCGGAAAAAATTACGCGGGTGATCCAGGGCGTTTTGCTGTTTTATGTTTTGGCCTGCGACTCGCTGATCAATTACCGTATCGCTGGCCTGTCAGCAGCCACACATGTGCGGGCTTGATATCATGGAATTGTTGCTCACCCTTCTCACCATCATCATGACAGCGGCCACACCGCTGTTGTTGGCGGCCCTTGGTGAAACCATCACGGAACGGGCGGGCGTTCTCAATCTCGGTGTCGAGGGCATGATGGTGATGGGGGCAGTCGCAGGGTTTGGCGGCGCATATCTCACAGGCAACCCTTGGGCTGGCATTCCCTTTGCCATTCTGGCTGGCATGGCGATGTCGCTGCTGTTTGCGTTTCTCACCATGACGCTTTTGGCAAATCAGGTGGCGACGGGACTGGCTCTAACGCTGCTGGGCCTTGGACTTTCGGCTTTGATCGGGGAACGTCTGGTGGGGCAACCCGGTATCAAGCTGCCGTTGTTCCTTGGCATTGATCCGCTCATTCCATTTTCATTTTTATTGACGGGATTGGTGTCGTGGTTTTTGTTTCGCACCAAGGCGGGATTGGTTGTCCGGGCTGTCGGCAACAACCATGCTTCGGCCCATGCCCTTGGCTATTCAGTAATACTGGTGCGCTATCTCTGCATTTTGTTTGGCGGTGCCTGTGCCGGATTGGCGGGAGGATATTTGTCACTGGTCTATACGCCGCAATGGGTGGAGAACATGACAGCGGGCCGGGGGTGGATTGCACTCGCCCTTGTGGTGTTTGCCTCCTGGTTGCCGCTCAGGGTTTTGGCAGGAGCCTATCTGTTTGGCACGATATCCATACTTTCTTTTGTTTTGCAGGCCATGGGCCTCGGAATCCCCTCGCAATTGCTGTCGAGTTTGCCCTATCTTGGCACCATCCTCGCACTGGTGGTGATCTCCGGAAACAAGGCTTTGACACGGCGCAACACGCCAGCCTCCCTGGGACAAGCATTCGTGCCGGACCATTGACATTTTTTTAAAATAACAGGGAGCGTAACATGAAGAAATTTTTAATGACGGCAGCTGCCACTGCGGTGATGTTGGGGGCAGCGTCGGCCTCGGCGTCAGCCGAAGCCCTCAAGGCTTGTTGGGTCTATGTGGGTCCCATTGGTGACTTTGGCTGGTCCTATCAGCATCACCAGGGTCTTGAAGCCGTGAAAAAGGAATTCGGCGACAAGGTTGAAACGGCCTATGCCGAAAGTGTAGCGGAAGCGGATTCCGAAAAAACCATTGAACGTTTTGCCCGTGAGGGATGCAAGATTATTTTCACCACGTCCTTTGGCTTTATGGAACCCACACTCAAAGTAGCGGCCAAATTCCCGGATGTGAAATTTGAACATGCCACGGGTTACAAGACCGCCGACAACGTGACGACCTATAATGCGAAGTTCCATGAGGGACGTTATGTGATCGGGCAGATCGCCGCCAAGATGTCAAAGACTGGCGTTGCGGGCTACATCGTTTCATTCCCGATTCCGGAAGTGGTGGCAGGCATCAACGCGTTCATGCTGGGCGCACAGTCAGTCAATCCCAACTTCAAAATCAAGATTGTCTGGGCCAATACCTGGTTTGATCCGGCCAAGGAAGCAGATGCAGCCAAGGTGTTGTTGTCGCAAGGTGCGGACATCACGGTGCAGCACACGGACTCCGCCGCTCCGTTGCAAACTGCAGAAGCCGCAGGTGCATTTGGT
>JANONM010000061.1:0-5985 GCA_031420855.1 Hyphomicrobiales bacterium | reverse complement strand
GTGGTTATCCTGTTTGCCTTGGCGGCCTGGTACATGGGGCTTGGAAACACACCTGCCACAGGTCGCATGCTGGCTTGGGCTGTGACCGTATCTGGTGTCGTGCAATTGCTGTTGCTGTTGACAGCGGCCTGGCGGGCTGGGGCCAAGGTGGTGCCGGGCAAGCCGGTCCTGACGGCTGACGTGAAGCGCGTCTTGAAACTCTCGGTGCCGGGATTGATTTCGGGTGGCGTCACACAGATCAACCTGCTGATTGCCACACAACTGGCCACGGGATTTGTCGGGGGTGCGGCGTTTCTTTATTACGCTGACCGCCTGTTCCAGTTGCCCTTGGGGTTGATTGGTGTGGCAATTGGTGTGGTGCTGCTGCCAGCCCTCTCCCGAAAACTTCGGGCCAATGACTTGCAAGGGGCGCTTGATGGCCAGAACCGGGCCTTGGAACTTTCACTGTTCCTGACCCTGCCCGCCACTGCGGCCTTGATCATTATCGGACGGCCAATTTTGCATACGGTGTTTGAGCATGGCGCTTTTACGAGGGCCGACACATTTGTGGTGGCCGAAGCGCTGGCAGCATTTGCCATCGGCCTTCCAGCCTTCACGCTGACGAAGATTTTCCAACCGGGATTTTTTGCACGGGAAGACACGCGCACGCCAATGTATTTTGCGATTGCCGCGGTTGTCATCAACATCGCGGCGAGTCTGGTGCTGTCGCGCTATCTGGAGCAACTGGGCATCGCCCTGGCGACCAGTCTTGCCGCCTGGATCAATGCCTTGCTGCTGATGTTCACCAGCATACGGCGGGGACACTATGTTTGGGATGGCAGATTCAAAACGCGACTGCCCCGCATGATCGTTTCAGTGCTGATCATGGCGGCGGTGCTCTATGGGCTCAACATTGTGCTTGCAGCCAACTATGCCGAAGGAGCTGGATTTCTGGCCGCAGTCTGGGGGCTTCTCGCCTTGATGGGGTCGGGTGCCTTGAGTTATTTTGGAGCTGCCCATATCACCGGGGCTTTCCGCTTTTCCGATCTCAAAGCCTCCTTGCGCCGCTAATCCTTCCCCGCTAACAGGCGCGTCCACTGGTTCGCTGTCCAAGGCGGGCCGTCACCGTTTCAATCAAGGGTCCACACCATGAGCCAGTTATCCGGGAACCAGTTCACCCCTCGCGTTCTCTCCGGCATGCAGCCGACGGGCAATTTGCACTTGGGCAATTATCTCGGTGCCATGCTGAACTGGATCAAGATGCAGGCCACCCATGAAACGCTTTATTGTGTGGTTGACATGCATGCCATCACCGTGTGGCAGGACCCCAAGGTGTTACGGCAAGCCATCCGTGATGTGACGGCGGCCTATATTGCCTGTGGGCTTGATCCACAGAAGTCGATCATCTTCAATCAAAGCCAGGTGGCGGAACATGCCGAGTTGGCCTGGGTGTTCAACTGCGTGTCACGGCTGGGGTGGTTGAACCGCATGACGCAGTTCAAGGAAAAGGCGGGCAAGGACAAGGAGAAGGCGTCGGTTGGCTTGTATATTTATCCCAACCTGATGGCTGCCGATATCCTGATCTACAAAGCCACAGCCGTGCCTGTTGGCGAAGACCAGAAGCAGCACCTCGAACTGACACGTGATATCGCCCAGAAGTTCAATGTGGATTTTGCCGACGAAATCAGGGAGCTTGGTTTTGGCGAGGCTTTCTTTCCGCTCACCGATCCGGTGATCACGGGACCTGCAACCCGTGTCATGAGCTTGCGGGACGGTGCCAAGAAAATGTCGAAGTCCGACCCCTCGGATTTGAGCCGCATCAACCTGACGGATTCAGCCGATGACATTGCCAGGAAAATCCGCAAAGCCAAAACCGATGCCAACGGCTTGCCGTCTGATGCGGCAGGTTTGAAAGGGCGCCCGGAAGCGGAAAACCTCGTGGGCATCTATGCAGCTCTTGCGGCTTGCGATGTTGCCAAGGTGCTGGCGGATTTTGGCGGTGGGCAATTCTCCGCCTTCAAAAACGCACTGGCAGATTTGGCGGTGGCCAAGCTGGCACCCATGGCGGATGAGATTCGCAGGCTGCAAGGCGATCCCGGTCATGTGGAAGCTGTGCTGGCCGACGGTGCGACGCGGGCCCGCACCATCGCCGCTCCAATCATGAAAGATGTCAAAAAAATTGTCGGGTTCATTTAAAGCCGTGACTCTTTACTTTAAAATCATTCCAATCTGGCCTATATAGAGGCCAGAGGATCACACATGTTCATTCAAACTGAAGCCACGCCAAACCCTGCCACCTTGAAATTCCTGCCGGGAAAGCCGGTTTTGCCGGGATCGACCCGTGAATTCCGCACTGTGGATGAGGCGAAGGAATCACCGCTGGCCAAGCGGTTGTTTGAGATCACCAATGTCTCTGGTGTGTTTTTGGGTCATGATTTTGTCACGGTGACGCGTTCAGGCGGTGAATGGCAACAGTTGAAACCCGCCATTCTCGGCGTGATCATGGATCATTATCTCTCAGGCGTTCCGGTTCTGACGGATATGGCTGTCCCCGTGGACAGCGGCGAAGGCGAGTTTTTTGATGAAGGACACGGCGAGATCGTCAAGACCATCAAAGACTTGCTGGATTCCCGCGTTCGCCCGGCTGTGGCCCAAGATGGTGGCGATATCACTTTCAAGGGTTTCAAGGATGGCGTGGTCTATCTCAACATGAAAGGCTCCTGTGCGGGTTGCCCGTCTTCGACTGCAACACTGAAACATGGGGTTGAAAACCTGCTGCGGCATTTTGTGCCTGAGGTTTCAGAAGTACGCCCGATCTGAGGGTTTTGACGTCACCTCTAAAAAGTTCTTGATTTGTTCTTAGGCGCATCCTATGTTTCGTGCATGGTTGCCTTGTTGGACATGCGCCCTTCCACGGGCCTCGATTCGGGTGCTTTGGGCACCAGCAAACTCACGTCCCTGCCACAATTGGAGCGGGGACGCGGGGCGAAGTCAAATCCCAGTCACCGGTTTTCTGCCTATGACCTGAGCTATGAAGATGACGGCTGGGACAGTCTGGCGGATCTTCCGGCTCTCAAGACTGAAATCTTCACCGAAACGCCCAAAAGCATCATTTCCCGCAACCAGTCGCCGGATATTTCCTTTGACCGCTCGATCAATCCCTACCGGGGCTGCGAACATGGTTGCACCTATTGCTATGCCAGACCCGCCCACGCCTATATGGGCCTGTCGCCGGGACTGGATTTTGAAAGCAAGCTCTTCATCAAGCCAAACGCGGCAGCACTTCTCCGGGAGGAATTTTCAGCACCCAGTTATAGCCCGCGCACTATTGCACTGGGGGCCAATACGGATCCCTATCAACCGATTGAACGGACCTACAGGATCACCCGTTCGCTGATCGAGGTGATGGCGGAATTTCGCCATCCCTTTGGCATCGTCACGAAGTCGGGGCTGGTGACCCGTGATATTGATCTCTTGCAACCGCTTGCCGAATTGGGACTGGTGAAGGTTGCGCTATCAGTGACAACGCTTGATGGAAAATTGGCAAGGGCAATGGAACCGCGTGCCGCCACACCAGCCAAACGTCTGGCCACCATCGAAGCGCTTGCCAAAGCAGGTATTCCTACGGTTGTGATGATTGGCCCAGTCATTCCGGGCCTGAATGAACACGAGATTGAAAACATCCTGAAAGCCGCAGCTTCAGCCGGGGCGAAGGAAGCCGGATACACCATGTTGCGTCTGCCGTTTGAGGTGAAGGGCATTTTCAAGGACTGGTTGGAAAAGGCCTATCCTGACCGCTTTGCCAAGGTCATGTCGCATGTCAGGGATGTGCGGGGCGGCCGGGAAAGCAGCGCCCAGTTTGGCGAACGCATGACGGGTTCTGGTCCATTGGCCTGGCTGATTGGCAGACGTTTTCAACTGGCCTGTCAAAAACTGGGGATCAATACGACCCGCGTGAAATTGCGCAATGATTTATTTGCCAGACCACCCAAGGCAGGCGACCAGTTGAGGTTGTTTTAAGAACGTCGCTTGCAGCACCAAAGGGACCTCATCCGGCGCGTTGCGCCACCTTCTCCACGAAGACGTGGAGAAGGGACAACTTTCAAACACTGTCCCTTCTCCAACGAAGTTGGAGAAGGTGGATCGCGCCTCTTGGCGCGAGACGGATGAGGTCTCTTTGCTGGCAACAAACGATGGCTGCGCTGAGAATAAAACAGGCCGATAAAATTTTTGGCTACGCTCACGTTTTTTTTGAACCCCCTCTGATATAAGACCCCATGCAGCCAGATTTCACTTTTGAACAACTTGCCATCGCCAAAGGCCTGACTGTTTGCGGTGTCGATGAAGCGGGGCGTGGGCCTTGGGCGGGGCCTGTGGTGGCGGCGGCGGTTATGCTTGATCCCCGGAATATTCCGGCGGGCCTCAATGATTCTAAAAAACTTTCAGAAGCCAAGCGTGAAGCCCTGTTTGCTCCCATCATGGCGTCAAGCCGGGTCAGCGTGGGAATTGTCGAAGCAGCAGAGATTGACCGGATCAACATTCTGCAAGCCACTTATTTTGCCATGAAACAAGCAGTGGACAATCTGCAACCGAAGCCCGACCTTGCGCTGATTGACGGCAATCGTGCGCCGCCGCTTTCCATCCGTGTACAGACGATTATAGGCGGCGATGGCCTTTCGCTTTCCATCGCAGCGGCGTCGATAATCGCGAAAGTCACCCGTGACCGCATCATGCGGGAACTTGACCAGTAATTACCTGGTTATGGATTTGCCTCGCACAAGGGTTACGGCACGGCGGCGCATGCAGCGGCTTTGCGAAAATTCGGAGCATGCCCTGCCCATCGCATGAGCTTCAAGCCGATTGCCGCGTTAACTATAAAGGGATAATTCGATTCACGGCGGACTCCACAAGATTCATAACACCTCCACCAACAGTGATTTGCGTAGAGGTGTGTGCCATGGGTTTTGTCGATCAAGCGGTATTGCAAGATGTAAGGCCGCTGACCAACCAGATCCTGGTGGGCGATTGCCTTCAGGAATTGAAGAAAATTCCCTCCGAAAGCGTTGATCTGGTTTTTGCCGATCCGCCTTATAACCTGCAATTGAATGGCGACCTCACGCGGCCTGACCAGAGCAAGGTTGATGCGGTGGATGATGAGTGGGACAAGTTCTCGGACTTTGCCAGCTATGATGTCTTCAGCCGTGCCTGGCTCACAGAGTGCCGCCGCATTCTCAAACCCAACGGGGCGCTATGGGTGATCGGCTCCTATCACAATATTTTCCGCGTCGGCACCATCGTGCAGGACTTGGGCTATTGGATCTTGAATGATGTGGTGTGGCGCAAAGTAAATCCCATGCCGAATTTCCGCGGACGTCGTTTCACCAACGCGCACGAAACCATGATCTGGGCCTCACGCGGGCAGAAATCCAAATATTGTTTCCATTACGAAGCCATGAAAATTTTCAACGATGACTCGCAGATGCGATCCGACTGGACGCTGCCCCTGTGCACAGGTGGTGAGCGGCTGAAGGATGCCAATGGCGACAAGGTGCATCCCACACAAAAGCCGGAAGCCTTGTTGCAGCGCGTGATGCTTTCGTCGAGCAATCCCGGTGACATCATCCTCGATCCGTTTTTTGGCACAGGTACAACAGGTGCCGTGGCCAAACAACTGGGTCGCAACTTCATTGGCATTGAGCGGGATGAAACCTATGCCGCCCATGCCCGCCGCCGCATTGATGCCGTTGAGCCGTTGACGCTTGAGGCCCTCAAAACCACCACCAGCAAACGGGCAGAACCGCGCATTCCGTTTGGCAGCTTGATCGAACGGGGTCTGATCAAGCCGGGTGAGACGCTGTATGATCCGACCCAGCGGATTGCTGCAAGTGTGCGGGCCGATGGTTCGATTGCTTCCAAGAATAATTCAGGGTCGATCCACAAAATTGGCGCCCACGTGCAAAATGCCGAGGCCTGCAATGGCTGGACTTTCTGGCATGTCAGGCGCGG